>NZ_JVDT01000179.1 GCF_001076885.1 Bacillus sp. 522_BSPC | reverse complement strand
AACCTCATTTAATTTGGAGAACTAGACTTTTTCAGTGCCCTCCTTCTACTCTTCCCCTTTTTTTATGATTCTTCTGTATCCCATTCATACCTTCTTTTCGAGTTCGTCAAACCATATTGTAATAAGCTCTCTGCTGCTTTTAATTGAATAGCCTTAATTGGCGAATGATGACTTCTCATTTTTTGAAACCACTCTTCATAATTTCTTTTTTCCACAATTTTTAAATCATATGGCACGGATGGAAAATCAATATATCCATTTCGAGTAAGAATTACCTTTTGAACAGGTAATGTAATATCATATTTATCTAAAATACTTTTCACTATTTTTTCTGTTCTATTTATAGATATGACAGGGCTAAGAATCTTTTGCTCTTTATCCCCCTTTTTTTTGACCCAAAATTTATCATTCGAACCAACATATACTGCTGAATTCTCTGCTTCTAACACATGAATGCACCAGACATCAGTTGGGGTAATCATAATCGTGTCCAATTCAACAGGAGCATTTTTCAGTTGAAATAATGGTTGATAAAGTACCAAGAAAGTATCCGGAAATCTTTGTAAGTAGTACTTTAATAATTCATCATAATAAAGCGTCTTTTTCACGTTAGACTTTTCCGTGAGCGTTGAACTGGCCCATTTCAGCTGAAATTCAAATAATTGATTTAGGAATTGCTGTTTTAATTCCTCAACAGTTTGTGGACGGCTATATTGTTTTGCATCGTACTCAAAACTCAAATCATCTTCTTCCGTTTTGACTATTTCGCTTTCATTTTCCAATTCTACTTCTTCAAAATTATTTTGCTGCCAAATTGATTTCTTAAATCGTTCTAAAAAAGAAGGTTTATCCACTATCCAGTCTTCTTCTATTGGACTCTCCGGGTAAAATAGACTTCTATCCTTTGTTTCAAATGCTCTTTTTAATCCGAGCCACTTTTGTTTCTTCAACCGAACAAAACGTGATGGATACAAGACAATGTTTTGCTCATAACGCGACACATAATCTTGCAACTTTATTAACTGCGCCAAGCTTTTTCCCCCTAAATTACAATGTTTCTATTGGTCATTAAAGCAATAACTTTTTATTATTTCATATTTAGGTATTTTCTCCATATGTGTCTGAAATAGGTGGATACTGTCCATATCAAAAATCAAATCGTTTGGGAAAAGGGATCCTTTTAGCAATTGCTCCGAAAATATAGTTTCGGAATCCCATTTTCTTGCTAACGTTAGATGTGGATGAAACGGCCTAGTTTCCAACTGAAAACCAGCCTGACTACAAATATGAAAGACTTGATTTCTAAGATCAAATAGTTTCTTCTCCTCTTTTACCCCAGCCCAAAATATCCTAGGGCTTTTGGGTTGACCAAAAACACCTAAATGATCAATATGTAGCTTAAATTGGTTACTAGCTAAAAATGATTCTTCTAAAAGATTTTGTAACATTTCCCTTTTATCATCATTAGCACTCCCTAAAAACGCAAGGGTAATATGGTAATCGAAAGGATGTACCCACTTTTTAAAAGGGAACCTTAACTGTAGCTCTTTCCTAATCTTTTCTAATTTGCTTATAACAGGACTATCTGGCTTAACTCCTAGAAAATAATGTGGTTTTGTATTCATATCCTTTTTCCTTTAACCTTTTTTTAATGCAGTATCGATGATTAGCTTAATCTCTAACTATATTTCTATTATATAACCTAATGAATCAATTTTAACCGTATCTGTACCTATGTTTTAGAAAATCCATATAAATTACTATACCCTATTTTCTTTTGAAAAAAGAAAAGGAGCTGTCTCAAGTCCAGCTATTGACCATAACTAGTTTGAAACAACCCCATTTTGCGTTTTTCCCTTAAATTAATTTGCTAACTGTCCGCATTCTGCGATGATTGCATCAATAAACAACCCTTGTAACTTTTTCGTTACTTCTCCTACTTTCCCTTCTTTTACGGGAACATTATTGACAGAAGTAATTGGTGTTACTTCAGAAGTTGTACTGGATAAGAAAACTTCATCTGCATCAATTAAGTCTTCAATTGAAAATGCTTTTTCCTCTAGTTCCATTCCATTTTCATTACATAATTGAATAATTTTTTGTCTGGTAATTCCATTTAAAATGAATTGATTTGCCTCATGAGTTTGTACCTTTTCCCCATTCACAATCCAAATATTAGAAGAACTACCTTCTGTTACAGATAATTCTCTATACTGAATGCTTTCATAGCAGCTTGCCTCTACTGCTTTTTGTTTTGCCATTACATTTCCAAGTAAATTTAAACTTTTAATATCACATCTTGACCATCTAATATCTTCTACAGTAATGACAGACACACCATTTTCTAGATTATCTAATGGTCTTTGCATTATTTTTGTATAAGCTATAAATGTTGGAGTAACATCATCTGTTGGAAAGCCATGGTTTCTCGGACTTATTCCTCTAGTGAATTGCATATAAAGGATACCGGTGCTTAATGAATTTTTCGAAATTAACGTTTCTAATAAATTGGTTAATTCTGAGATGGAATAAGAAATAGCTATGCCTATTTTCTCGCTACTTGCAGATAAACGCTCAAGATGTTCTTTCGCCATAAACATTTTACCATTGTACACACGGATTACTTCGTAAATTCCATCGCCAAACTGATATCCTCTGTCTTCTATATCTACTTTTGCTTCTTCTCTTGGTATAAACTCCCCATTCATTAACACCGTACTCATTTTCTCTTCTCCTTTGGATTATATCTTTATTTCGCTAATTCATAGATAGCCTGTGCATAAATTGCTGTTGCTTTCATTAAATCCTCAATATACATATATTCATCTTTTTTATGAGCAATATCTTCTCTTCCAGGAAATAGTGGTCCAAATGCAACCCCTTTTTCTAGCGACCTAGCATATGTGCCTCCACCTATGGATAATAACTTAGCTTTTTCTCCTGTTTGCTCCTCATAGACTCTGCTCAATGTTTGAATTAATTCTGAGTTCTTTTCCACGTGATGTGGTTTAGAATCTGTGAAATTCTCTAGGCTAAAATCATGTTCTGTTAGTAATTTCGCAAGCTTCTCTTTCGTCTTATCCATATCATTTGTAACAGGATAGCGTACTGTTTGACCAATTTTTCCACCCTTTTCTAAATGATATTCCAAAATACCAGCATTTAAGGTAAGTTCGCCTGTAATTTCATCCTCATAATCAATGCCAAGTTTTTTTCCTCTAGAATCATTCACAAAGAAGTTTCGCACAAATTGAAAATAATGAGCAGCCTTTTCATCCAATTCTAATTCCACAAGAAAGTTAGCAAGTTTCAGACCTGCATTCACCCCATTATTAGGCTCTAATCCATGTGCTGACACACCTTCTAATTCTAATACTAAATCGCCATTATCAACCAAATAGCGCCCAGGTACATTCTCTAGCTTTAAATAATTCTTATAACGCTGAATGACCTCAGTTTGTTCACCTTCTTTCACTTCCAACACTGCTTGGGCAAAATCTGGGACCATATTATATCTTCTGCCTGATGCAAAGCTTATAATTTTAACTTCTCCTGTATCATTTGATGTTTTTGAAATTTTCTGAACGATATCAAAATCAGCAATGCCTTTTTCTGCAAAAATAATTGGAAAATCAGCATCTGGAGCAAATCCAATCGTAGGCATACTTTCGTGCTGGAAATAAGTATCCACACATCGCCAATCACTCTCTTCATCTGTTCCAATAATCATTCTAACTTCTTTTGACAAAGGGAGATGCAATTCTTTCACAATTTTCATTGCATAATAGGCAGCCATTGTTGGACCTTTATCATCTAAAGCCCCTCTTGCATAAATCTTCCCATCACGAATCTCTGCCTTATATGGATCGCTTGTCCATCCATCCCCCTCTGGAACAACATCTACATGGCAAAGAATACCGACACTTTCCGTACCCTCCCCAAATAGTAAATGTCCAGCAACGTTTTGAACATTCTTACTGACGAAACCACCCTTTTCTCCAATCGTTAGCATATAGCTTAATGCCTCTTTCACTCCTTGGCCAAAAGGTGCATCATCTGTTGCATTCTCTTCGTCCAATACACTTTTAATTTGCAAAAGTCCTTGTAAATCATTAATAAAGCTGTCTTTACGATTATGTACTTCATTTAACCAATCAATTGAATTCATGGTTTCCTCCTTGGAAGTTTTTAAATATAGTATAGGAAAAACATATCATAAAACGCTTTATATGAGAAATAAAACCTTTAAATTCATATTTCACTAAATTATCATTAAGTATAGTATACATTTTATCGAAAACAAAGCTACACTATATTTTTATCTACCATATGGAAGGAATGTATTTTAAATGGGATATGTTGAAGATGTAAGAAAGCTAGTTGGCAAAATGCCTATCATTCTTGTGGGAGCAGTAGTAATTCTGTTAGACAAGGAAAATAATATTCTATTACAAGAAAGAAAACACCCAAAAAATGTTTGGGGATTACCAGGTGGCCTTATGGAATTAGGAGAAAGTACAGAGGATACAGCAAAACGCGAAATATTCGAAGAAACAGGACTTCAAGTAAAAAATCTACAGTTATTATCTGTTTATTCCGGAAAAGACTACTTTGCGATTGCAGCAAACGGCGATCCTTTCTACACTGTAACAACCGCCTATTATACATCTAAATATGAAGGAATACTCGAGAATGACCAGGAAGAAGCATTCAGCCTTCGATTTTTCCCATTACACAAATTACCACAAAACATGGTCGGCAGCCATCGCAAAATGATAGAGGATTTTAAAAAAATGGAAGAAACTTTAAATTAGGAGCAAGGCGAGCGAGACAGGGGAAAACCCACTAGTGATTTACGTGGATCCCTTAGCCTTGCCCGCAATGTTTTTGCCATAGTTCATAGAGAAATCTTTTTTTAGAAAACATTATCAAAAAAATGTTTAACTAATAAAAAATTCGGGAAATAAAATTTAATTAAAAACTTTTTGAATTTTTATTCATATCATAATTATATATCCCATATGATGAATGTAAGGAAACCCTACAGGGGGTGGTAAATATAGACATAAAAAAGCAAATATTTTGTAAATTAACGCAAATAATGTAGAATATATTAGTAAATAGGGGTACAATATTTATATAGAAATTCATTCTATTGAATTTGTCACTATTTAGCCATTTGAAAAGGGGTTGTCTGTGGAAAAGAAAATTACATACGCTTGAAGAAAATATTCTTCAAATAAGCTGTCGGTCGCTGGAATTTGCCAAAGGTTTGAAAAAAGGATAGGGAGTGGTTTATTGAAACCTTCAACTAACCGGATGTTAAACCGTATCAAATCCGTCTACATGTTTATTAGTAAGCGTGGAACTGTCACAACACAAGAGCTAGTGGAGGAATTTGGTATTACTCCGCGAACGATTCAAAGAGATTTGAATGTGTTAGCTTATAATGACTTGGTGCAAAGTCCAAGTCGTGGAAAATGGACAACAACTAGAAAAAAAGTGAAAATGACATCCTAAAAAATGAAACAACCGAGATTTAAACTTGTATAATAAAGCAAACCTCACAATGAGTTGCTAGGAAAGCTATTGCTATTCCTGCTGTCAAAGTGAGGTTTTTGCTGCATATTTTCGTATTGTTTGCTGTTTGGCTTAAATCTGCTATTGCTCAATCGATAAGAATTTCTCCATTTGTGATTTTCACAAATTATTATTAATTATCTACTTGATAATTTTGCAATAGCTCTATTTCTTCTTCTGTTAACTCCCGATATTCCCCTAGCTCTAGAGTCTCGTCAAGTTCTAGTGGTCCCATCGAAATCCTTTTTAGGTAAATGACCTTTTTTCCAACACTCTCAAACATTCTTTTAACTTGATGAAATTTCCCTTCTGAAATAGTCAGTTCGATATCAGAAGTGTCTCCAGATTTTAATAGAACGAGATGCCCTGGTTTTGTAAGATATCCATCGTCTAAGACAACTCCTTTTTTAAATGCCTCTATATCTGCTTCTCCCACTTCTCCTCTTATAACGGCAAAATAGGTTTTCGGGACATGCTTTTTCGGAGACAGCAATCGATGGGCCAATTTCCCATCATTTGTTAGCAGAAGCAATCCTTCTGTATCCTTATCCAACCTTCCAACAGGAAACGGATTATATACAGAGTCCTCTATTTGGAGAATGTCTATGACCGTTTCTTCCCTCGAATCCTCTGTTGCAGATATTAGCCCTGGAGGTTTATTCATCATTAAATAGATAAACTCCTTATACTCAATCAATTCGTTATATAAGAATACTTCATCTTTTTCTGGGTCTACTTGGTACTTTGCATCTTTAATGATCTCATCATTTACTTTCACTGCCTTATTTTTCAGGAGCATTTTCACTTCTTTTCTACTCCCATAGCCCAAATTAGCGAGCATTTTGTCAATTCGCATCTAAACTCAACCTCTATCTATTATTTCTTGCTTATTATTTTATTTAAAAGCTAAGTTCCTACTATATTAAAAAGGAAGTCTTAGTTTTTGTTTTATTCTAACTGCTTGATTACCAAATATGCGATAAATCAATTTAGAACGGTAAGCTAGATAAACATATATAAGAACCCCAAAGGCAGCTACAATTACTACCATTAAAAGGGAAGCAAATACCGACTCTGTAGATAAAAATAACTGGAGTATTTTATATACATTCGTTGTAACAATATACATAATAACCGAAAATCCCAAAATGAGAATGCTTCTTCGAATAACTATCTTAAATGAATATTGCGCGTATGCTTTTATTACCCCTAAATTAATCAGGATAGATACAGTATATCCTAATGTAGTGGCAAGTATTGCACCGTTTGTTTCCCATCTTTCAATAAACGGGATATTCAAACTTAGTTTAATCAAAATGCCTACCAATAAACTTAAGATAGTAAAACGTTGCTCATTTAACCCCTGTAAGATTGAAGCTGTTACTGGATAAAGGGAAAATAAAATGGCTACAGGCGCATATAATTTTAATACTTCTGCTCCCAACATAATATCTTCTGTTCCATAAAATAATCGATAAACAGGTTCAGCTAATACGGACAATCCAATACATGCCGGTAAAGTAAGAAATAATAGTACTTGGAAAGTCTGATTTAGATTTGTTGTTAAATCTGAATGGTCTTCTTTTACAAAAGCTCTTGTAATCATTGGAATTAATGCCATTGAGAACCCAGTTGCAAGCGATACTGGGATAATAATAATTTTATGTGTTTGATAATTAAATATATTTAAGGCGGTTTCAGAAATGGAACCAAGCCCAATACTACTCATTGCATGGTTAAAGGTAATAGTATCAACTGCTTGAAACAATGGATTAGCCACTCCCACAAAGACAAATGGAGCAGCAGATAAAAGAATTTCTTTATACATAGAGCGTAAACGAATATCTGTTTGCATGCCTTTATCATACAGTAATAGGCTATCATACTCCTCTTTACTTTTTCTCCAATATAATAGAAGCACAGCTAGTCCGCCAATTGCTCCAACGAATGCTGCAAAAACAGATATACTGACAGCAGTAATCAACTCTCCATTTAATACAAATATAACGATTGCAGACCCACCAAGCAAAAAAACTATCCGGACAATTTGCTCTATTACTTGTGAAACAGCCGATGGAAACATTGCATCATGTCCCTGAAAAAAGCCCCTAATTAAACTCATAAAGGGAACGACGATTAACGCAAAACTTACTGCACGAATAACTGTTGTTACCTGACCTACAGTTGAAGTTAAATCCTCATCTGATATAATAAGTCCGGCTAAAAAAGGAGCAGCTGCATATAAAGCGATAAAGGAGAGAATTCCACTTACTAGCATAATCATTAACCCTGACTTAAATAGCTTCCTCCCTACTTCGTATTCTCCCATTGCATTATATTTCGAGATAAATTTACTTACAGCTAAAGGAATACCAGCTGTTGCAATACTTATTACAATAGTATAAGCTACATAAGAATATTGATATAAGACGGTTCCTTGTTTTCCAACAATCATATTAAATGGTATAACATAAAATAATCCTAACGCTTTGGATATAATTGTCCCAAGTGTTAAAATAAATGTGCCTTTAAGCAATTTTGACGACATATAATCCCTTCCTTAAACGAAGCTCTCTTTAACGTTACATAAATAAGTATTTTACCACGAAAACAATCGATAAAATATATACGATACAAAGTAAATATGAACATTTTTTTACACACTATTAGTAGTTTACCCTTTCTTAAAAAGAAACGCTACTTTTAAAAAAGGCAAGTATCTACTAACAGCTTTCTTTTTGATGAATGATACAAATCGATAAAACGAGCTAAATAATGTACTATTAAAATGAAAAATACTCCAGGAAAGTAGGATGTAGTATGCAATATGATGTAATCGTGATTGGGGGAGGCCCATCAGGATTAATGGCTGCCATTGGTGCAGCAGAGCAAAAGGCAAAGGTATTGCTAATTGATAAAGGCAATAAACTTGGCAGAAAGCTAGCAATTTCTGGAGGTGGCCGCTGTAATGTTACAAATAGGCTGCCAATTGAGGAAATCATTAAACATATCCCAGGTAATGGACGTTTTCTCTATAGTGGTTTTTCCGAATTTAATAATGAAGATATTATCGCATTCTTCGAAAACCTTGGAATCGCATTAAAGGAAGAAGACCATGGAAGAATGTTCCCAATTTCCAATAAAGCACAATCCGTTGTAGATGCATTATTGGGCGAGTTAGATAGATTAGATGTAACTATTCAAATAAACTCCCCTGTTAAGACAGTTAATTATCATGAAAATCATACAAAGACAGTGATTTTAGAAAATGGTGAAGCCAAAACATGTAAATCACTTATCATTGCGGTAGGAGGAAAATCGGTTCCACATACTGGTTCTACAGGAGATGGCTATGCATGGGCAAAAAAAGCAGGCCATACTATAACCGACTTATTTCCAACAGAGGTTCCAGTTACCTCAAAAGAAGCATTTATTCAGAATAAAGACTTACAAGGGGTTTCCTTAAGAAATGTAGGATTAAGTGTTCTCAACCCAAAAGGAAAACCAATAATAACCCACCAGATGGATATGATTTTTACTCATTTTGGAATAAGTGGACCTGCTGTATTACGCTGCAGCCAATTTGTTGTAAAAGCAAAGAAAAAATGGAATTTAGAAGAAGTAAAAGTGTCCATTGACTCTTTCCCTGCAATAAAAGAAGAAAAACTATTTCAAGACACAATGACTTTACTTAAAAATGAACCAAAAAAAGCGATTAAAAATACGTTAAAGGGTATGTTAATAGAACGATATCTACTGTTTTTACTGGCATTAGCAAATATCGACCCAACAGCTACATGTGCAACGGTTTCCCAAGATAAAATTAGACAGTTTATTCGTTTATGTAAATCCTTTACCTTTGATGTAAATGGAACCTTACCGTTAGAAAAGGCGTTTGTCACAGGTGGTGGTGTTTCTATTAAGGAGATAGTGCCTAAAACAATGGAATCAAAATTGATGGAAGGCTTGTTCTTCTGTGGTGAAATACTAGATATTCATGGTTACACTGGAGGATATAATATTACTTCTGCGTTTGTGACTGGCAGACTAGCAGGTGTTAATGCGGCACTTGTCGCAAAAGGGATGTAGTAAATAAGTGGCTGGAACATAAGCATTTCAACTAATAATAAACACGAAGTGAAATGGAGCGGAGGACGCTCGACTCCTGCGGGAAATAGAGACGCTTTAGACCCCGCAGCGCATGCGAGGAGGGTACTGAAAAAGTGAATTACCTGGTGAATCGGTAGTTATCAAACCATTCTAACTTAATGTAGGTTTTTGTTTTCCGAGGCTTACCGCACGACTCACCGGGG
>NZ_JVDT01000178.1 GCF_001076885.1 Bacillus sp. 522_BSPC | reverse complement strand
GGGCTTAGAGGCGCTTTCTCTGTTACCCTTTTGTCCTTCTTTTTGCTGAAATGGGCACTGACACCGTCGTCTTTCCTTTACCTTTCAAGCCTTTCTCATACTGCAAAAATTATTAAATAATTTACCCGCCTATAATAACCTAACGATACTTAATTAAAATTTAAATTCCAACTGTCTCTTTAATTCTGTTACATATTCATGTGATCCAGTTACAAGTAGATGGTCATTAAGTTGTAACTCTGTATCTCCATGAGGGATGACAAAATCAGATCCTCTAAAGATTCGGACGAAAATGACATCTCCAGTAAACGGGAATGATCTCAAAGACATTCCTTCAAATTCTTTGTTTCTTAATATTATTTCATGTAGGGATGTCTCTGTATTTCCAAGTAGTGCAAATATATTTGGAGACTGAATTAATGCAGTTAATAATGCTTTCGTAGATGTCAACATAGAAAATACTTCTATATCTTCTCTGCGTAATTCCTCCTCCATCTCCATATTTTCCACACGACAAATCACTCGATCTACCCCTGCTCTTTTAATCAAGAGACTCATTTCAGCATTTAAGAAGGAATCTCCTGTCGAAATCACAACTATATCTGCTGAGCAAATATCTGTTTGTCGTAGAATCTCCTCTGAATAATTGTTCAACTCAATGATTTCAAATAAAGAGTCTGCAATTTGAAAATCTTGCTTTTCTTGTTTTTTATGATAGAAAGTTACATTATAAAGAGATGATTTCAATTCTTGGTAAACTTGCATAGTAACTTGATTTACTCCAATAATAGAAACATTTATCACTTTTTCTTGTGCTACATCTTTTGGGAACATTTTCTTGAACAAAATCGGCGAAATAATGCAAGATATAATGGCAACCAAAATAAAGATTCCACTCATTTGAGGTGTTATTATATTTAAACGTTCTCCAATTGTAGATGCAGCTATAACGAGTGACAAAGTTGATGTTAATAAAAATCCAGAAGCCACAATCGTTTTTGTATCATACCATTTTTTTAAATAGTAGACTGGTAACAGCTTACTTACTAATAACGCCATTAATAGTAAAGGAATAAATAATAATAGTTTAGGATCTGTAAATAACGACCAGATATCCATTTCAACACCAATCATCACAAAGAAAATAGGTATTAAAAATCCATAACCAAATGAATCTAACTGGTGAACCAATTCTTCATTTGGTGATAATAGGGACACAAGTACTCCTGCTAAGAAAGCACCTAAAATATGTTCTGCTCCAACAGATTCTGATAAAGCGACAAGAAAGATGATTAATGCAAATACTGCTCTTGTGCCTATTTGTACTGTTCCTCTAGAAAGAGTGTCCATAAATTTATTATTTTTTATTCTTCTACCAACAAAGTAAAGAATTAAACCTGCTATAAAAAGAATTAATAATAGCCAAGTATTCCCTCCTGTTTCATGAATAGAAGCAAATACAGCAAGTAAAATCATTGTGACTAAATCAGCAATTACTGCTACAAGCAAAATAATTTGCCCAATAACGGACTTCATGATGTTTGCTTCTTTTAAAGTTGGAACTACTACTCCTAAAGAAATAGTTGCGATAATAATGGTCATTAAAAATGCACTATCAACAAATCCAGCTAGTACAAACAAAAAACTTAATCCGATTGATAGTAGGAGAATTGCCACAAAAATAATTATTGCCGTCTGAAATGATTTAGGCTCTAATTTCCCATTAGGCAATGTCTCTCTTTTTTTTCTACTTGAAAAAGCAGAAAAATCTATCTCTAAACCACTTAAAAACATTAAAAAGATAAACCCTAAAGTCGATAGAGTTTCTAGCCACATATCTTGCTCTACAAGGTTAAACCCACTTTTCCCGATAATTAAACCCATCAGAATTTCTGCCACAACTACGGGAATAATATTCAATTTTAGTCGTTGCAAAATAATTGGTGTTAATAGAGCCACCGTAACTACGATAACTAGTGATGCGAAAGAAGCACCGTGTTCCATCGCTATCCCTCCTTTTTTCCTCTAATTCGTTAAATAACTCATAAACATAGTTGCCATACCAAAATAAATCAAAATACTAATAATGTCATTAATTGTTGTAATAAATGGACCTGAGGCCACAGCTGGGTCTATATTAAATTTGTGCATAATAAGAGGGATGATTGCACCAGCAATCGTTGCTACTATCAGTGTTCCAAGGATTGAAACTCCAACTAGAATTCCGAGAAATAAATCACCCTTCCATACATACACCACAATCGTAACTAGTATGCCACATATCGTTCCAGTAATGAGCCCAGTCCCTGCTTCTCTTACAATTAGCTTCCAGCTATTTTCCTTGCCAATATCTCCTGTGGCTATCCCACGTACAGCAACTGCCAAAGCTTGCGTTCCTGTATTCCCAGCCATTCCGGCAATCAGTGGAATAAATACAGCAAGGATTGCTACTTGATTGAGTGTTTCTTCAAATCGACCAATAAGGCTTGCAGTAAACATGCCAAGAAATAATAAAATAATTAGCCATGGGAGCCTTTTTTTTGCTGCAGAGAAAGGATGCTGGTCAACAAAATCCATATTGGAAACCGCAGCGAATTTTGAATAATCCTCTGAAGCTTCCTCTTGCATAACATCGACAATATCATCAATTGTTATAATCCCAAGCAATCTTTTTTGAAAATCAATAACAGGTAAGGCTAAAAAGTCATAGTCTTGCATTTTTCTAGCTACTTCTTCCTGATCCTCACTTACAGAGACAGAATAGATTCTGTCATTCATAATATCTTTGATAAGCGTTTGATTCCCACTAACAATTAAACTTCGTAAAGATACCACGCCAACTAATTGTTTTTGGTCATTAACTACATAAATATAATAAATAGTTTCTGCATTGGGTGCCTCTCTTTTTAAAATATTCATAGCAGTCTCTACCGTTTGTTCTGCAGATAAACTTATATAGTCTACTGTCATAATACTTCCAGCAGTCGACTCTTCATAATGCATAAGTGCTTTAATGCTCGTTGCAGTTGGTTGCTCCATTATTGCCAAATAGCTTTCTACTTGCTCTTTTTCTAATACATTTAATATATCTACAGCATCATCTACAGACATATTTGCTAAAGTGTCTGCTACATAATCAGGGATAAGTTTAGCAAAAATCTCTTGATATTCCCAATCATCCATTTCTAAGTTCTCAAACATTTCTGCGATTTCACTTGGAGCTAAGTATTCAAAAACTTTGGTTCTCTCTTCTATCTCCATTTCCTTAAAAAATGAAGCTTGGTCATAAGGATGTAATTCAAGGAAATTTTTACGAAATTCCTGTAAGTTTTCATTTTGTAAAGAATGGAGAATTACATTACGCTGTGCTTCATTCGTTAAATTTTTCTCTGACACTTGTCTTCCTCCTCTCTTTTAAAATTGGCTATTTTTCTTTGTCAAAGCAATAAGCTTTTAAAAAGGCTGTTTAAGTTTGTAACTGCAATTTAATCATAATTGTTGGTGGCCGACTTTTAAATTTGGGTATTTCATTTGTTTTCCGAGGCGACAGCTTGCTTTCCATGGGGCGAGCGCCGAGCCGCTTCGTTACTACGTTCCTGCTGCAGGGTCTCGGACTTTCTCGTAGCTCCCATAGGAGTCGAGCTGTCGCCTCTCCAAACCAACTTAATATTCGCTTTCAAATAAATAAACCCTTAATTAATTTGGAGAAACTATACTTTTTCAGTGCCCTCGTTATGCTCATGCAGAATCTTAATAGCGTCTCTCTCGATAATCCCACTGGAGTCTACGTATATTACGGCTACTCTATTTTTCCAACTTATTCTTTTTTCCTATTGAAAAAACAACAATCTTTTAGAAAACTGCCTTTAAAAATCAGCCTAAAAATTTGTGGCCACTGAAAAAGTGAATTACCTGGTAAATCGGTAGTTACCAAACCATTCTAACTTAGTGTAGGCTTTTGT
>NZ_JVDT01000177.1:161-454 GCF_001076885.1 Bacillus sp. 522_BSPC | reverse complement strand
TTGCGCTTAACACCTTTATTTGCAGCTTTTATACTTTTACTTGCGACTTTTTCACCTTTACTTGTAGCTTTTACACTTTTACTTGCAACTTCTTCACTTTTACTTGCGACTTTCACATCTTTACTTGCGCTTCCCACCTTTACTTGCAACTTTCCCACTTTTCTTGCAACTTCTTCACTTTTACTTGCAACTTTCCCACTTTTACTTGCAACTTCCCCACCTTTACTTGCAACTTTCTCACTTTTACTTGCAACTTTCTCACTTTTACTTGCAACTTTCTCACTTTTACTTGC
>NZ_JVDT01000177.1:0-142 GCF_001076885.1 Bacillus sp. 522_BSPC | reverse complement strand
GCAACTTTCTCACTTTTACTTGCAACTTTCTCACTTTTACTTGCGACTTTCTCACTTTTACTTGCGACTTCTTCACCTTTACTTGCAACTTTCTCACCTTTACTTGCAACTTCCCCACCTTTACTTGCGCTTAACACCTTTA
>NZ_JVDT01000176.1 GCF_001076885.1 Bacillus sp. 522_BSPC | reverse complement strand
CTCAACTTTCGCAGAGTGATATCGGCAAATAAGCCTTGATATAATTAGGAAGGCCAGCGATCCACTGTTCAAGTTGACTTTGAATTATTTTTTTGATTTTCTTATTCGTTTGTTTAAGTGCATCTTGAAGAAGCTCGATCAATTGCTGTAATGCGACAGCCCAATCAAGTTCATTTACTTCATCGCATAATTCGTAAAACAGACCACCTATTGTGCGTTGATCGGTATTACAGCGATTCTGCCACGACAGAACGATAAAACGAGAAAACACAATCGTTGTATGGCAAATAAGCGCGTCATATGAACGGCTTTGGAATTCTTTTTCAAGTTTCAAAAGAGATTTGGCCGCCTTAAAGAATACCTCGATATCCCAGCGCATTCCATAGATTCGGACGATCTCCTGTTCTGAAAGAGTGCAGTCTGTGCTGAGGATGGCAAGCCAGTCGCTTTTCTTATTTCTGTTTTGAATGAATACCACTTTAATTGGTGTTCCATTAGCCATGATCGTATGGATGGAACGAAGAATTCCTTTCTTGGATTGAATGGGTCCAGCTAGGCGGTATAGTTGCTTTAAAGAAACCATCTCCCCGTTTACGTTATAACGTTGTTTTGTTTCTTTGACCATACCAATTACGTCTAATCCTTGATCCACAATAGACTTTACAAGTGGTGGCAATGTAAACCAAGAATCCATAAGGACATAACTTGCATCTATCCCATTGGCTAATGCACGTTTAATCATGTCAGGAACTTGTTCAGGCTCAGTTTGTAATGCATTTTCTCGACGCTTGTATCCACAAGTACGTTTATCAATTTTTTCAGAGATACCATTGATTTGAGACTTTTTTGAACTGACTAAAGAAAAGTCAATTGGCATAAATGTATAGCCATCTGACCAGCCCAAAGTGAGCATACGAAACCCCTTAAAGAAACGCATTTTCAGGGAAGCATGATCAAAACAACGAGCGAGAAGCTCTACCTTTTTACTACGATTTCGGTCATACGCAGAATCATCGATAATCAGTACTTTTGGACGCTCTTTATTCGTAAGGCGAGTCACCTTTTGAATAGTAAAAATGCTCAACAGTAGTAAGAAACGGCGCCAATTAAAAGTTGATTGGTTTAAAAAGCGATAGACGGCATCTTTGGCTGGAAACTGATCGGCTTTCTTTGAATCAAGAAGTGAAAACCAATTTTTGTGCTGGAAAATCAAACAGAAAACAAGCTGAAATAAGTAGGAACAGCTGAAACCGAAGGATTTTTTAATTCCTGCTTGGCGCAGGTGTTTATTCATTTCAAGCTCAGAAAAAACCGAATTAAGTTCTTTTGGTAGTTGATTGTTTTGGCTATTTTGGTCTATCATATAGGGAGCACCTCTTCTGTATGGTAGTGTTTTCTCTACAATTACACTATACCAAAGAATGAGGTGTTATTTCATTTTATTAAACACTGTCAAGCAACATATTTAATAGACCATAGACGCAATACAACTAACGATTTGCACTTATTTTTTTGGTGCGAAAGTTGAGTAAATTAATATAAAAAATCCATCTCCAACTCAAAAATTCTACAAAAAGAGAACCGAGTGTAGGGGCCAATACAGCAGATAATGCCCACATGCCAGTAAACAACGCCTGGATTTTCCCTCTTTTTTCAATAGAAAAAAGGTCTCCAGCAATGATTGCAGGAAATGGCATCATGAATCCAGCACCCATTCCTTGCAACGCTCTAAAAATGACTAGCTGAGGCATAGTTGCTGCGATTCCGCATAAGAGAGAACCAATTAAAAAGACAATAATGCCAAAAGCAAACAGCTTCTTTCTTCCAAAAAGATCAGAAAGTCTACCGGCAATTGGCGAAAGAATGGTACTTGCTATCATATAAGCAGCAAAAGACCAGGCATATAATTCCGTACCGCCAAGCTCCTCTGCAATAATAGGCATGGTTGTGTTCATTATGGTCGTATCAATAGAGGCAATCAGCATAGCAAGAACAATGCTGCACATTACTAATATTCTACTTTTATTCATTTCAAAACCTCCCTATATTTCAAGAGAAAATTATAACGTATATTTCCTAAATAATATAGAGAAGGGAAGTGGTTTTAATTTTCGAATAAAAAAATAAGATCTAATAGTCAAGAGATACAAAGCGTAACCGTGCAGTTTTGTTAATAATTCGTCACTTTTTTACAATCTTTTGCATCTTGCATTGCAAGTTCAGAAGGGGTAAAATACCATATAGTAATGAGTGAGAATGTTGTCGATTTGATTGTCGATCACTTTTTTTGAGCATTTATAGAAAGGGTTGTCCAAATGGCAAACGAATTTCGTGTTTGCGACGATTGTCAGGCAGTGAATTTAAAAACGTTAGTACCACGTTTAAAGCAAATAGATCCAGAGGCAAAAATAGATATAGGCTGTCAATCCTATTGCGGACCTGGTCGCAAAAAAACATTTGCTTTTGTCAATAATCGTCCACTAGCTGCATTAACAGAAGAAGAGTTAATGGATAAAATCAATGCGAAGTTAAAAAAATAATAGAAACCTGTCTATTATTTTAACTTTCGATAGCAACAAACTTTACGAACATAGCCTTGTAAAACCAGAGGAGTTTCCACTAGATAGTTATTTTATGGAGAAAAAGATTATTTTTCCCTTTTTAAAATGCTTAAACGGAACCCTCTTTTTCTATCTTTAGAATATGGAGTGTACTCTAAATTACTAGAATAAATAAAAAATAGTCAATAGAACGAAAGAGAGTGAAGAAAGATGCCATATTCGACGGATAAGCTAAACGAAGAAAAAGTATTTAAAGATCCAGTCCATCGCTATATACATGTGCGCGATCGAGTAATATGGGATTTAATAGGAACAAAAGAGTTTCAGCGCCTGCGAAGAATTAAACAGTTGGGCACGACTTATCTTACCTTTCATGGTGCGGAACATAGTAGATTTAACCACTCTCTAGGAGTATATGAAATTGTTAGAAGAATAATCGATGATGTCTTTGAAGGCAGAGAAGAGTGGAATAATAACCAAAGATTGCTTTCTTTATGTGCTGCCCTCTTGCATGATTTAGGACACGGACCTTTTTCTCATTCATTTGAAAAAGTGTTTGATCTTGATCATGAAGAATTTACGCGTAGGATTATTCTTGGCAAGACAGAAGTAAATAAAGTTTTAACAAAAGTGGAAAAGGATTTTCCAAAAAAGGTTGCCGAAGTAATTGCAAAGACCTCGAAAGAAAAACTAGTAGTCAGTTTAATCTCCAGTCAAATTGACGCAGATCGCATGGATTATTTACTAAGGGATGCCTATTTTACAGGGGTTAGCTACGGGAATTTCGATATGGAGCGAATTTTGCGTGTGATGCGTCCCCGTGAAGATCAGGCTGTTATTAAGAAAAGTGGAATGCACGCAGTAGAAGATTATATTATGAGCCGCTATCAAATGTACTGGCAGGTATATTTTCACCCAGTAACAAGAAGTGCGGAAGTAATTCTTACAAAAATTCTACATAGAGCAAAATACTTACACGAGCAGTTCTACCCCTTTAAATATCACCCAATTCATTTTTACTCACTCTTTGAAGAAGAGACATCTTTAGAAGACTATTTGAAATTGGATGAAGCTATTATTCTCTATTATTTCCAAATGTGGCAAGAGGAAGATGATGTCATTTTAAAGGATCTTTGCCGTAGATTTATGAATAGAAATCTTTTTAAATATGTAGAGTTTGATCCAGCGAACGAATATAAGAAGCTTCAGGAACTATCTGGTTTATTTCAAAAAGCAGGATTAGATCCAGAGTATTATTTGGTTGTGGATTCCTCTTCCGATCTTCCCTATGACTTTTACAGGCCAGGTGAGGAAGAAGAGCGGTTACCGATCCATCTCTTGATGAAAAATGGAGAAATCAGAGAGCTTTCTAGAGAATCAGAAATAGTCGATAGTATTTCTGGGAAAAGAAGAACAGATCATAAGCTATATTTTCCAAAAGATATTCTGAAGGATGACAGTTCCAAAGGGAAAGTCAAAAAACAAATCCGTCAATTGTTAGATATTCAATAGATGCGTGTTTTAGGATTAAATGGAGTAGGAGATGACCCAATTTGTTAAAAGATCATGCCAAAGTAATGAAAGCAATTGCTGCATCGGGCGAAATTATTGGAAGAAAAAAGCTACAAAAAATGATATATATTGCGAAAAAGCTTGATTTTCCTTTTCATGAAAAATATCAATTTCACTTTTTCGGTCCTTATTCAGAAGAACTAACCTTGCGAGTAGAAGAATTATGTAATATGGGATTTTTAAATGAAGTAAAAGAAAAAAAAGGCGGATATTTCCAATATCGCTATACACTCACAGATAATGGTAAAGAATTTCTTACCCTTAATGAAGTAGAGATGCCAAACTTATCTCCTTGTCTAGAAGATATGAATGGCCAAAACTCAAGATTTCTTGAGCTTGTTTCCACCGTTCTATTTTTCGATACTTTATCGAAGGAAGAGGTAAAGGAAAAAGTTTTTACACTAAAAGCAAAGCAAAAATATACAGAAGAAGAAATTGAGATAGCTTACGCATATATTGACAGTTTAAAAGAAAAAACGATTCATTAAATAAAAAGGCCGTCGAAAGCAAATTATTTCATTGCTTTCGACGGCCTTTTTTAAGATGATAGTTATTATTGATCACTCAGGCGTTTGCCAGCTACCGCATAATGGTTTGTTGGCATTTCCTCAATAAAGACAACAACTTTTTCTTTTGATGCACCTGTCGTTTCCACTACTGCTTCTGTTACTTTCTCTACTAGATTTCTTTTTTGATCCTCTGTTCTACCTTCTAGCATCTTTACAGTTACATAGGGCATGGTTAAAATCCTCCTTGGTTTTTGATTGTAGTTTTTCATATTTTTTGGAAAAGTGCAAGTCTCTACTAAAAAATGTTAGTAAAATAGTGGCTACTTCACTTGGTTTTTTCATGGGAGAAAGAATATTTTCCTTTCCAATTTATAATCATGTATAATTTTAAAAGGAAACATAGAGAGAAAAGAGACGTTTTCCATTGAACTCAGTATAGAGGGGAGCTAATCATTTGTTATTTTCACAAAATTTGGCGGATTTGCCTTATATTGTTATTTCTATTGTAATAGGTTTTACCATCCATGAATTTGCACATGCATTTGTAGCCTATAAATTTGGCGATCCAACAGCTCAAAAGCAAGGAAGGCTGACGTTAAATCCCATCGTTCATATTGACCTAATTGGTGCAATTTTTATTTTGCTCGCAGGATTTGGATGGGCGAAACCAGTACCGGTTAATCGTCATTACTTTAAACGACCTAAGCTAGCTGGAGTATTGGTATCATTAGCAGGGCCTTTTAGTAACTTAATACTAGCTTTTCTTGGCTTTATCATTATTGCAATCTTAATAAAGTTAAATGTACCTATAGGAAGCAACTTTGATTTATATCCGTTTTTTCAAATTTTTATTTATATGAATTTATTACTCTTTGCATTTAATTTAATCCCTCTACCACCACTTGATGGTTACCGAATTATTGAAGATTTGGTTTCCTCTCGAGTGAGAGCGCAAATGTCAAAATATGAGGTATATGGTTCTATTTTATTTATTGTATTAATTGTTACAGGATTATCGAGCTATACGATATTCCCATGGATTGAGTTTGTGCGAATCTTTTTTCTCAATCTGTTTAATCAATTATTATTTTAATCGCTCTTTTTCACAGAATGAAAAAGAGACGTTTTTTATACACCAGAATTTATTGACCTCAAAAGGAGAACGACAACATAGCAGCTAATAAATTTGCAGGAGGAGTATGAAAAGTGGAAGGAAAAAAGAAAAAGACAATAGGTTTTAATATTATTAAAAATGACCCGACCGATGGGCATAAAGGCTTTGGAATTGGCAGTCTTAGTTTAGAAAATGTCTCTCCTGTTATTATTGATGTGGAAGAAGGAGAAGCAATCGTCGATATCGGTGCAATGCACGCAAGAAGTGCAGTAGAGCGTGGTATCAAATTTTTGAAAACGAAAGAAGAAGTTCCAAATGGCAAGCCATATTGGCTAGTGTGGGTAACGATTGACCGCAAGCAAGAAGGACCATATTATGCTGGGGTGACAGCGTGTGAAATGACAGTAGACCGTTCCATTCGCAGAGGGTATAAGTCACTTCCAGAACATGTGAACAAGATGGATAAAAGTATGAAAAGACATATTATGGTCGATCATATGGATGATAAGTCCAAAAAGGTGCTTGCTGATTTCTTAAAAAAACATGATCAGCAACTATGGGATAATTCTTTAGACCAATTGAAAAAGGATTTAGCAGATTAATTTTTTGAAAATGTTGACAATGGAAAAGAAAAATGGATAAACTAAAAGGGAGTAAAAATAAAAAGCCCTTTTAAGGAGATTGTTTTATGAGTGTGAGTGTTCTTAACTAACCGTTAATTTTATACGGCCTTGAATTTTGTTAAAAAATCGGACTTATACCGGTTTATTTAGCATGCAAATTTCAAGGAAGGTTAAGAATAAGCCTCATAGCAAGCAATAGATGGTATAAGCTATGGCATATTTGTCATAGCTTTTTTACTTTATTGCGAAGGATTTCCTCATGCCGCTTAAAGCGGATAGGTCTACCCCTGAAAAAAGCCAGTGAGCGTTTGTTCATGCTGGCTTTTTTTATTTGGCTGTGGTCGATCGCCAACAAACTTTACGAAAAAAGTCATTTATTTAAAGAAAACAGGAGGTTATAAAAATGAATCAGCAGACATTTGAAGTACTAGGATTTCATAGGATTTTAGAGGAAATAGAAACTTTTGCGAAAACTAATTTAGCGAAAGAAACAATCCAGAAAATTCGCCCAATGCAGGATATAAGAAGAATGGAACAATCGTTAAAAGAAATAGAAGAGGCCATGAAAATATTAGAAATATCAAGCAGTGTGCCCATTCATACACTAGATGAAATGTCCCTTTATCTTAATCAGGCGAAGAAAGGAATCTATATTCGAGCAGATCAATTCCCGTTTATCATTTCCTTTTTAGAGCATTGTACAAAGCTAAAGCAGTTTATGCGTGATAAAGAATATGTCGCGCCGAATGTCTCTCTTTACGTTCAATCCATCCCTGATGTTCGAGAGCTTACAGAAGAAATAGCGAGATGCATTAGACACGGGAATGTCGATGACTATGCCTCCGGTGACTTAGCATATTTAAGAAGACAGCTGTCTATCTTAACAGACAGAGTAAAAGAAAAAGCAAATCAACTTGTGAAATCCAAAAAATATGCAGGCTATCTGCAAGATAAAATAGTATCAGAACGTAGTGGTCATCTAACTCTATCCGTAAAAAGAGAATATCGTACGAAAATCCAAGGTAGTGTATTGGATACCTCAGCATCAGGAGCAACACTTTTTATCGAACCACTCGAATTAGCAGATATGCAAGCAGAAATCGAAACATTGAAACTTTCAGAAGAGTATGAGGTTGAGCGGATTTTATATGAATTAACGGAAAGACTTTTAGGCGAGGAAAAGGCAATTCAATTAGCCATCGAAACAATGCATTATTATGATGTTTTATTTGCGAAAGCAAAATATAGCAGATCCATTGAAGCAAAGTCACCTGTTTTAACAGAAGACTATACGATTCATTTAAAAGAAGCCCGCCATCCAATGCTTGGTGAGAAGGCTGTTCCTTTAACCATCTCATTTGGAGAAGAGCATCGGGCATTAGTAATAACCGGTCCGAATACAGGGGGAAAAACGGTAACATTGAAAACGATTGGTTTATTGACAATGATGGCTCAGTCAGGTTTACTTATTCCTGCAAAAGAAGGCAGTAAAATAGCGGTCTTTCAGCATATATTTGTGGATATTGGCGACGGACAAAGCATTGAACAAAATTTAAGTACGTTTAGTTCCAGACTAGTGAATATTATTGATATTTTAAGAACGACCAATGATCGCTCTCTTGTATTACTTGATGAGCTGGGATCAGGTACAGATCCTGGAGAAGGGATGGCACTGGCGATTGTTATTTTGGAACAGCTTTATCAAAAAGGGGCAACATTATTTGCCACAACTCATTATAGTGAAATGAAAGAATTTGCAGATCAAACAGAAGGTTTTTTAAATGGAACGATGGAATTTGATATCGATACGCTGCGACCGACGTATAAGCTATTATTGGGGCAAAGCGGAAGAAGCCAAGCATTTGAAATTGCAAGCAAACTAGGTTTACACCCTAAACTTATTGAAAAGGCCCATGAAATAACCTATAAAACACATCGGAATTTTCAACAGGAACAACGGTTAGACAATGCGGATTATAAACAGCAAATCGTTGTTAATAAATACGCTCGAAATACATTGGGGAAGAAAACGGTTGATATCCCTCTTTCTCAGGAGCCGATTTTTGAACAAGGAGATAATGTAATTCTTACAGAGACCAAGGAGATGGGAATTGTTTACAAAGGGCCAGATGCACAAGGAAGATATGTAGTACAGGTTCGCCAGGAAAAAAGAACAGTTAACCAAAAACGATTAAAGCTATATATAAAAGGAACAGAGCTCTATCCGGAAGATTATGATTTTGATATTCTTTTTAAATCAAAAGAATATCGAAAAATAAGCAAACAGCAAAAAAGAAAATATGTGGAAGACGTATGGCTGGAGGAGGAATAAGAGGGAGATTGAGTTAAATTGTCTGAAAGGCAGTTTTGGCAAAAAGAAGACTGTAGAGATGATAGAGAAGGTAAGTCTATGCCTGCCGAAGCGAGAAAAGGGAAAACGGGGTAACAGAGAAGGCGAATCTACGTCCGCACATTCCAGAAAATGAAAGCGGGGTAACAGAGGAGCCGTCTCTAAGCCCGCCAAACCTAGAAACAGCAAAGCGGGGTAACAGAGAAGTCACATCTAAGCCCATCAAAGCAAGAAAAATCCCGCTAAGGTAATACTGAGAAGTCTCACTATATTATTAATATGAACAAAAAGAAGCTGGGACAAAACTAAATAACTAATCTTTAAAGACG
>NZ_JVDT01000175.1 GCF_001076885.1 Bacillus sp. 522_BSPC | reverse complement strand
GCCATTGTTCAAATGATGTTTTTCGTGTAAACTTATCCATGCGTAGGTCCTTTATTTTGGATTTGGATAGGTTACTACCTCCCAACCATTATAAAGGATTTTTTTATGGAAAAATCAAGTTGTAGAAAATTCAGGTTTAAAATTTGTGTTGAATTATTTTAGTGCGACACTAGTGAATTTATTTAGAAGAAAAATAAGAATTATATGAATGCTTTAATCAGAAACGTTTTGCATATAAATTTTATATCAATAGACATTACAGGCTAAGCTACCAACAGGAATTCAAAATCTACGAGCGTGTGTAGTTTCGTCATTAGATGCTTATTCTTGTTTAATTTGTACAAAATCCAAAGAAGGATCAAAGGCTGAAATAACACCTTGTTGATAGAAAATGAAATGGACAGTTATAATAATGGTGATGAATTTAAGAGAACTTACTGCTAACAACTAGGGTAATAGAAGTAGTACTCGCAAAAATAGAAAAAGGTGAATTTGAGTAAGCTCAAGTTCACCTTTTTCATTATTAGAAGACCAATTGTTTTGTATCTGCCTTATTCTGCTTACAAATAACCTATATATTACAAACAATTACTAAATTAGTTTGTAATAATAATTCGTAGGCTATATAATGTTTCATAGATTCTATCAATTGGAAAGAGGGGATGTAATCTAGATATTTTCTGTTTTTTGAGTAGAAATTTATAATGAAGAAGAATTTTGTAAATACTGCAAATAAAGTTATTTTATTTAGAAATAATTTTAACTTGCTATTATAGAAAGGTCACTACTTATGCGTTCAATGATACAAGTTCTAAAAGAACAAAGAGATAATTTTCATTTAATTCATCGACTATCTTTATATGAATTAAAAAGTGCTAATAGTAATAACTATTTAGGAATTCTATGGGAGCTTATTAATCCAGCTATCCAAATTGCTATATATTGGTTTGTATTTGGGTTTGTTCAGCAAAGACCGGAAATTGAGGGGACTCCATACATCTTTTGGATGTTGTCGGGAATAGTATTATGGTTTTTTATTTATCCATCTATTACACAAGGATCTAGATCTATTTATGCAAGGTTGCGGATGGTTTCTAGGATGAATTTTCCATTAAGTGTTATACCATCCTATGTTATTTTATCAATGTTATATCCTCAAATGCTATTAATGGGAATAGTAATAATTTTATTTCAATTTTTTGGATATCCAATATCCGTATATTACTTGCAGATTCCATATTTCTTATTTGGATCTATTATATTTTTATTTGCATTAGCATTAATTACTTCCACTATTTCAACGATAGTACGAGATTTTCAAATGCTTTTACAATCTATTATGAGGGTTTTACTTTATATTACTCCCATCCTTTGGTCACCAGATAGATTTGGGGAGAAATTTATTTTCGTAATGCATATTAATCCTTTTTATTACTTAATTGAAGGATATCGTTATGCATTATTAGGTAAAGGATGGTATATTTTTGAACATCCAGAAATTACTATATACTTCTGGGTAATAGTGTTGCTATTTTTACTTGTAGGATCATATATGCATGTAAGATTTAGAAGACACTTTATTGATTTTATTTAAAATTGGAAGTGACTTATGGGAAAATCAGTAGTAGTAAAGAACTTAACGAAGCGATATAAGCTTTATTCAAATAATAAAGAAAAGCTTAAGGATATATTTTTACCTAGGAACTATGGTGAAGCTTTTTATGCATTAAGAGAAGTTAGCTTTGAGGCGCAGCACGGAGACGTTATTGGATTTGTGGGGGTTAATGGGTCTGGCAAATCAACTTTATCTAATATTATTGCAGGCATCGTACCACAAACATCTGGGGAAGTAGAAATTGATGGACAAGCTTCACTAATAGCCGTTGCTGCTGGTGTAAATGGTGAATTAACTGGTAGAGAGAATATTGAATTAAAGTGTTTAATGCTTGGATTTAATAAAAATCAAATTAAGGAATTAGAGCCAAGTATTATTGAGTTTGCAGAATTAGGCAAATTTATTGATCAACCTGTTAAGTCCTATTCAAGTGGAATGAAATCTAGATTAGGTTTTGCCATATCCGTCAATACAGATCCAGACGTTTTAATTATTGATGAAGCACTCTCTGTAGGGGATAAGGCCTTTGCAGAGAAGTGCTTAGTCAAAATGAATGAGTTTAAAGAACGAGGTAAAACAATTTTCTTTGTAAGTCACTCTATTGGCCAAATGAAACAATTTTGTGAAAAAGGCATTTGGTTAGAACATGGGGAAATAAAGATGGTTGGAGATATAAATGAAGTAATGCCAGCATATGAAGAGTTTTTGGCGGATTATAAAAAAATGTCTGCTAAAGAGAAGAAGGCCTTTCAAGAAGCGGGATTAAAAAAGAGAAGCGATCCTGAATTTGCTGGAAAAGTTTAAATAATTCTAATTTAAAGAGAAGATAATAAAGGTATATAATTTAACCGTTCTATTATAGAACGGTTTGTTTTATAAATTTTTTAGATTTTTGTAACTTCCTTATAAAGAAGTTCGTCATATATATTAGTAAAGTTTTTATAGAGTGAGTAAACTTTTTGTAATGTAAATGTAAAGCTAGGGTGAATTTTTATAGAGCAAATCAAGATAGTTTATGCTATAATAAATTTCGATTATATGCAAGAATAGACAGATGCCTAAAATGTACGTTATGAAAGGCATTAGGGAGGATCTCCATGATATATGTAATGCTCGTGGTATGTTTTATTGCTTCTATCTTACTGACTCCGTTAGTGAAGAAGCTTGCATTTAAAGTTGGAGCAATGGATAAACCAGAAAAACGAAAAGTACATCATAAAATCATGCCCCGTATGGGCGGTTTAGCTATATATATCAGTTTTGTTATCGGTGCATTGGCGATCAATCCAGGTCAAGACTATCATTATCCGATACTGATTGGTAGTGTTATTATAATTGCAACGGGAATATTAGATGATATTTATAATCTCAATGCAAAGATTAAGTTTGTTGCTCAAACAATTGCTGCAATCATTGTAGTCGTTTGGGGTGGCGTACAAGTTGAGTTTATCAATTTACCATTTGGTGGACAATTAGAATTTGGATTTTTGGATATACCAATAACGATTCTTTGGATTGTAGGCATCACAAATGCCATTAATTTAATTGATGGATTAGATGGCCTTGCCTCAGGGGTTTCCTGTATTGCTTTATTTACGATTACTGGTATGGCGATTATTATGGGAAATGGATACGTAATTGCAATTTCTTCTATTGTTTTAGCAAGTACCCTTGGATTTTTATTGTTTAACTTTTATCCGGCAAAGATTTTTCTTGGCGATACAGGAGCGTTATTTCTTGGCTATATCATTGCCGTCATGTCGCTGTTAGGATTTAAAAATGTAACATTAATTTCCTTTGTAATTCCAGTTATTATTTTAGGAGTTCCTATTTCTGATACATTCTTTGCGATTATTCGTCGTTTAGTTAATAAGCAACCATTGATGGCACCAGATAGATCTCATTTGCATCATTGTTTGTTAAATATAGGTTTTACACACAGGCAAACGGTTATTATTATCTATGCAATGGCCTCATTTTTCGGACTTGTTGCTGTGATTTTTTCCATGGCAAAAGTATGGGGAGCCATACTCTTAATCGTAACAGTCTTACTCATCATTGAATTAATTGTGGAAAAGATTGGACTAGTTGGGAAGAATTATAAGCCCATTTTGAAATTTATTAATGATATTAGATATTCTACTGGTAAAAATAGATAAAAAAAGGTCCTCTCTTTTCATGAGAAGGACCTTTTTTAGAGGAAGAAGTGTGACAAGGAGCAACTTCTTTCTTTAATAACAATCATATGTAGGAGAAGGTTAAAAAAGCTTATCACAAAAGTCTGTACTTCTCTTCCAGTTCGTCTTCTGAAACGTCATCCTCCAACTCATTCCAAATGCTGAGTTCGTTATCAGTAATTAATGGCTTTTCAACTGTTCCATTTAAAAAAGTTATTATTTTTTTTAACATAAATAGCACCTCTTTTCTATGTAGTAAGTTTGAAATGAAGTTTCTAATTAGTTCTTTTATGATATTATATTTTACCCTAATTGAGTACATTCTAATTACTTTTCAATTTTTTTATAGGTTTATTTTAAAGAGATATTCTAAAAATGGCAGACTTAATTATTTGAAAAAATTATTATTGGGTTTTGGAGAAATCACAGAGAGCGAATTTCCGGCTAAAGTAATTAAAGTAGAGTTTTTAGTACTCAAATATAAAAGAGGAAGTGATATTTGTATCACTTCCTCTTTCCTACAATTTTTTCTTATTTCACATTCTTCACATATTTTGCTGATACATAGCCTGTTACTTTTCCATACTTAATTTTATACCAGGAACCGCTTTTGGCGTATATCTTTATTGTTTTCTTATTTGGGACCGATCCGACTATTTTTGATGAAGTGGTGGGCTTCTGTCTAATATTAAGCTTTGTTGCTTTTACGGTCCCTTTTTTCACTTTATATAAAGTGAAATTTTTTGTAGCTGTTTTCTTTAATTTACTCGAATTGACAGTTTCAACATATGCTTTATAGCTTCCATCACTCGTTTTTCCAACGCTCCAAGTATAGGAATGAGTTCCTGCTTTTAATGACTTATTAGAGGTAAGTGTCTTCACGACCTTATTTTTACTGTTCTTAATCTTTACAGTTGCTTTGGTTGATTGATTGACATGAAAGCTTACCTTTATTTTATTGCTAGAGGTATCATAGCTAGTTTTCACATCTTTAATGGTTGGTGCGGAAACTTTTTTTAAGGTGAATTTTTGTTTAACTGTTTTCTTTAAATTATTTGAATTTACACTTTCAACGGATACAGTGTAGCTTCCATCACTTGAGTTTCCTACACTCCAAGTATAGGAATGAGTTCCTGCTTTTAATGACTTATTGGAAGTAAGAGTCTTCACGACTTTATTCTTACTGTTCATAATCTTTACAGTTTCTTTTGTTGATTGAATGACATGAAAGCTCACCTTTACTTTATTGCTAGTGGTATCATAGCTAGTTTTCACATTTTTAATGGTTGGTGCAGAAGCTTTTTTTATAGTGAAAGCTTGTTTAACTACTTTTTCTTTGCCAATACTATTAACAGCACTAATATTTAACGTATATGTTCCGTCGTTAACATTTCCTACATCCCAACTAAAAGAGGATGATCCTGCAGATAATGCTTTGCTGCTTGCTAATGTTTTCACGACTTTATTTTTGCTATCTGTAATGGTCATTGACGCTTTCGACGGTTGATTAACAGAGAAGGATGCGTGCACAGTGTTTGTATTTGTATCAAAGGTTGTTTTGATAGAACTTATTGTTGGTGTATCTAGTTTGGCAATTTTCACTGTTGCTGTGCTTGTTGTTTGAATGTTATTATTATCTGTTGCGATGATTTCAGCCGTATAATTACCGTCAGCCCAAGTTGATGTATTGACAGTGTAAGTATAGCTACCAGCGTTCAATGAATCATTATCTAAAATTGTTGTTTTGATCTTACCTGTAGTGTCTTTTATTCTGACGATTGTGCTAGCTGCTTTTGTAAGGGTGAATGACAAGTTAACTGCATTGTTAGAATTCGTAAAAGAAGCTTTCATATCTTTTATTTCTGGGGCTGCTATTTCCGAATCTGTATATTCTGTTATTAGTTGTGTACCAGGGTAATAAAAAGCCAAAATAGTTGTGTATTTTTGACCTGCATTAGCACGGTTATTAGCTCCATATTGACTTAGACCAACTCCATGGCCATAGCCTCTTCCTGCAATACTATGTGTTGTAGTGTTTGAAGAGCTTTTTGTCACAAGATAGCTTTTTACATAATTCAGTCCAATCATAGCCCTAACTTTCGATGCAGCAACATTTGATTGGTTTATCTCTTGCAAGATTAGTTTTCCATTTGTGTCAGTCATATCTTTCACATAAAACTGAATAGAGATAGAACCGGTGCTAACTCTTTTTGTTGTAGAAGGATTTGTGAAAGATAAAGAAGGAACAAAGACAATTTTTATATCTTTGTCTTTATAGCCGTTATTTTTCAACCAAGTTTTTAGATTAGAGACAATAGCACTGTCCTTTTCCGAAACATTGTTCCACCATGTATCTGGATTTTCTAGATCCTTACCTTCCATATCAATTTGTATTTTTTGGACATCGAAGCTCCAAGTGTAGCTTGTATCATAGGAATCCGCAGCGCTCTTTAGATAGGCAAAATCATTGCCCCAAACATTCTTAGCCGATTCCATTAATCCACCATTACTAGCTGAGTAGACAGCATCGATTAATTTATTGTTATATTTTAGGACTTGTCCAGTTGTAGCTTCGACTGCCTTATCAGAATTAGGATGAGAACCACTTAGTCCACCGTAAACTTGATGGCTTATTGTATCTGTAATCGTCTTGCCGCCATAATTCCATGAGTAGGTACGTGCTGCAATTGCTTGGGCTTTTAAGGCTTCTATATTCCAGGAAGCAGGCATTTCACTAGGAACAACGCCTTTAAGGTATTCTTCCATTCCAATCGTATTTATCGGGCGGATATAGCTTGAACCATTTGTTGTTTCTATAATGAATTCAAAGGAGCCTTTGTATTTTCTATCATTAATCATTAAATAATCATCAGGATTGGATGGTGTTAAAGTAAAAGAACCTGATTCCAAAATAGCTGTACTACCTTTAAATAATTTAAGTTTAGTTTGTTCTAACTTAAGGGTATAGGTAGTTGTATTATTTAAGGTGATTTTTCCATCTTCGGTTGTATATGTTCCAGATGGTGTGATAGAAATTTGCGTTTTATTCCCTAGATAATTCTTTAGCATAACATGTACTTGTGGTTCGCTGGCACTCGCATATGCATGCTGTTTATAAACTGGTAGGATTGATATAACTAAGAATAATGACAACAAAAATGATAGTGTTTTTTTCATTCAGTGTTCTCCTTATATAATTGTCCTATTTAAAAGGTATTTATTTGGAACATTTTTTTTGGAAGGGGAGAGAAAGACTATTATTCTTTCATTAAGAAGCTAATATGATTCTATCATACTTTAATTCTATTGATTCGTGGTTAATACTGGTATTTTGAAAAGACTTTTGTTCTAGAATGAAACAATTAGAGAAGAAACTAATATAAATTTTTGCAAAAAAAAGACATGCACGAATGGAAAAAAGGTGCATGTCAGGTATATATGATTAGTTTAAAGCGGAAGAATCTGTTGTTGTATCTGTTTCTGTTGGTGTTTCAGTTGAACTGTCAGAGTCAGAAAAAAGACTGCTGCTTACACCTAAATGCTGCTGAAGAATGGATTTTGTTTCAGCTAAGGCTGCTTCATCTAATTCATAAATATACTTTCCGTCAACTCGACCGTCATAACCAGTTAATGTAAGTGTTTCTACTTGTAAACCATTGTCTGCTGTTGCATAGGCAATTAGGGATTGCATATCACTGAATGAAAGATCGGTTGTCATATTGCTTCCTACAGCTTCCATTACTTTTGAATATTTTGTAATTCCTTCAACTGAAACAGCTTTTTTCATGATTGCTTGCATGATTAGCTGTTGTCTTTTTCCACGCTCAATATCGTTATCAATTTTTCTTGTTCTTGCAAGGGCAAGTGCTTCTTCTCCGTCCAATTCTTGGTATCCTTCTTCTAGATGGATAGCTCCTGCTTTATCTTTTGAGTTTTGCTCTGTAAAAGTAACTGGAACATCGACATCAATACCACCTAAAGCATCAACAACATCCATGAAAGCGTCAAAGTTCATTTTTACATAATAGTCAATTGGAATCTCTAGTAAATTTTCTACAGTATCTAAAGTAGATGTAACTCCGCCAAAATAATGTGCATGGGTAATTTTATCTTTATAGCCGCGTTCAGGAATATATACATAAGAATCACGTGGAATGCTTAGTAATTTAACGGACTTTTCTTTCTCATTTAAAGTAGCAACCATTAAGGCATCGGAACGAGAACGTGTTGTTCCAGATTGACTTGATCTCTTTTCGCTGTCGTCTACTCCAATAAATAAAATGGAAACATCGTCGATATCTGGGTCCACTCTAGTTTCCCTTTTTGTATCACGATCAATTGGTTCATATGAATCATCTGCAACTGATTTTGCTTTTGAATAGAGGGTTGCTCCATAACCAATGCCTGCTAAAATAATAACAAGCAGAGGAACGAAAATAAAAAGTTTTACTTTTTTTCGTTTCTTTTTCTTATTATCCTTTATATATGTTTCTCTTGATTTATTTGCCATAAGTTTCTCCTTTGTAAATAAAAAATACCACCAAAAGCTATATACTATATTACCGATAAATATCGGTTCCGTAAATTAGCACTTTTTGGCTATATTAGGTATTTCTTTGTATGGTGAAAAAAATTAAATAAAAGTTTCTGCATAAATCTTTTCTTTGTCTGTAATAATACCTTGTCCATTCGTTAAGTCTGTTATCCACGCTTTGTAGGTTTCGATTTGATCTGAATCTACAAAGACTTCGATTTCAACATTTTCTAAATAGTGAATGTCTTTGATTTGATAGTTTGAGGACCGTAATTCATTTTCCATTTTACCAAGTAAAGGATACTCGATGGAAACACTGATTATTTGCTTTAATTTTCTTTCGATGATGCCTAGGTTTGTCAAGCCTTCTGAGGTTGTTTTTCCATAAGCGCGAATAAGTCCTCCAGCACCAAGCTTGATCCCACCAAAATACCTTGTTACAACAACGGTAGTATCTTTTAGACCTTTTTTCTTGAGCACCTCAAGAATGGGTACTCCTGCTGTGCCACTTGGTTCCCCGTCATCATTTGCCTTTTGAATTTGGTCATGTTCTCCAATTAAGTAAGCAGAACAATTATGTGTTGCGTCTTTATGTTTTTTCTTTATTTCTCCTATGAAAGCCTGTGCAGCTTCTTCTGTTTCTGTTCGCGCAATATGTGCAATAAACCGCGATTTTTGTATAATTAGCTCGTATTCTCCGTAGCTAGGCACAGTTAGATAGGAAGGAAGCATACTGAAAGCTCCTTTCATTATGTCTTTATAATCATCCGTTGTTTTAAGTGCGATTAATTTTTTCTATCGATAAAGATGTGTGTATCGATTGAGCTTTTCGAAAAAAAAGGAAAATCGATAATTAGTCTTATTTCATTATAATTCGACAAGGTCTATTCTTCAATTATTGTTCTCTTTGTAATCAAATCTTAATATAGTGATTTAGCAAGCGTGATATAATAAGTAAAACTCCATGCTCGAAAAGACCCGCTACATATGGAATGGGCTATTCTACATGGAGCGGCTTGTGTTCATGTTCTAACCTATATATATTTCTTTTTCTTTGTTTTTCGTTTAGAATAGGATAAAATTATATTAGCGAATTTTTACATACTTTTTCACAGCAATCTTTGGAATTGTTAGGTCTTAAGACATGGTTTTGAACAGGGGGATATGTGTCTAAATAACGATTTTCATTTATTTTATAATGAATTATACATATTATTAACTTTCAAGCTAAAATAAGAATGGATGTTGGAAGGGTTTTAGCCTTTTTGGAGGAATTATATATGTTAATAAGGAAATTTGACACAAAAACGTTAGATTATATTGTGGAACAAATGATTCAGACTGTTGGTTCCAGCAAGGACGAAATTTTTCGTATCGGAGAACAATGTCGACAAGATTATGAAACCCTTACCGAAGAATTAAAAGAAATGAAAGTACTTGTGTTAGAAACGATAGAAAAAGGAGACGAGCTAGAAATCCAGTCTCGATTTGCTCGTAAGCGCTTGTCAGAAGTAAGTAAGCATTTTAATGAATACTCAGAAGCGGAAGTAAGAGAAGCTTATGAAAGAGCACATACGCTGCAAATGGATTTAAGCATGAATCGGCATCTTGAAAAGCAATATCGTGAGCGCAGAGATGATTTGGAACGCCGATTGTTAGGACTAGATGAAACAATCGAGAGGGCTGAGCATCTGGTTACGCAAATTTCTGTCGTCATGAATTATTTGGTTAGTGATTTGAAACAGGTTGGCGAAGTAATAGAAGACGCCAAGCAAAAGCAGGATTTTGGCCTGAAAATTATCGGTGCCCAGGAAGAAGAGAAAAAGCGACTTTCTCGGGAGATACACGATGGACCAGCTCAAATGATGGCAAATGTTATGATGCGTTCTGATTTAGTGGAAAGAATATATAAAGAGCGTGGTGCAAAAGAGGCGTTTGAAGAAATCAGAAATTTAAAAGTTATGGTTCGAAGCGCGTTATATGAAGTAAGAAGAATTATTTACGATCTTCGCCCGATGGCTTTAGATGATTTGGGCCTCATTCCAACGTTGAAAAAATATCTGAAAACAATAGAAGAGTATCATGAATCGACAAAAATCGAGTTTGCCACAATAGGGAAGGAAGCAAGACTTCCAAGTAAATATGAAGTTGCACTTTTTCGGTTAGTTCAAGAATCCGTACAAAATGCTTTAAAGCACGCAGAAGCATCTAATATTACGGTAAAAGTAGAATTACGAAGAGATCAAATTATCGTCTTAGTTAAGGATAATGGGAAAGGATTCGATAAGAATCAGAAGAAGGAAGAATCCTTTGGCTTAATTGGGATGCGAGAAAGAGTACAACTCCTTGATGGAGAAATAACCATTGATTCCAAACTCGGGGTTGGAACCATTGTTATGATCAACGTTCCTATTAGATGATAAAGAAAAAAAGGGAGGCGGAGCAGTTGACTACAAAGATAGTTATTATTGATGATCACCAATTGTTTAGAGAAGGGGTAAAAAGAATTCTTGACTTCGAATCAAGTTTCGAGGTTGTAGCTGAAGGAGATGATGGCACACAAGCCATTCAGCTAATCGAAGAATACCAACCAGACGTAACCATCATGGATATAAACATGCCTTCTATCAATGGAGTAGAGGCAACAAGACAATTATTAGAGAAATTTCCTGAAACAAAGGTCATTATTTTATCCATACACGATGATGAAAACTACGTAACACATGCCCTAAAAACAGGAGCAAGCGGCTATCTGTTAAAAGAAATGGATGCAGATGCACTAATTGAAGCTGTTAAAGTAGTTGCAGATGGAGGTTCTTATCTTCATCCGAAAGTAACGCATAATTTAGTAAATGAATATCGTCGTTTAGCATTAGAAAATGCTTATTCAGATGAACATCATGTACAAGTAGTAGAAATTAGAAGACCATTACATTTATTAACGAGACGTGAATGCGAAGTTTTACAGCTTCTGGCAGATGGAAAAAGTAACCGAGGAATCGGCGAAGCACTATTTATTAGTGAAAAAACGGTTAAAAACCATGTAAGTAATATTTTGCAAAAAATGAATGTAAATGACCGTACACAAGCAGTGGTTGTTGCGATTAAAAACGGTTGGGTAGAAGTTCGTTAAAAAGAAAGGAGTTACCTGAATCACTAGATGGTTTGAGGAGCTCCTTTTTATTTTTAAAATAAAAGAAGACTTCCTTTTGTTATTCTGAAAATTACTACTTATTTGTTGAAAATCTGTCATAAAATTCTGCGAGTTGTAGGTGTTTTCACCTATATTTTTATTGCAATTCTTGATAAGATAAGTATAAATTTCTTTAGTGATGGGAGGATTGCAATGAATGGAATAAACAGAATTTCGGATCCAGCCCTATTAAAAGCATATACAGATGCTGTAAAGTTAGAGCTAGCGGAAGAGTTCATCATGATCCTCCTTGCTGAACTAAAAAGAAGGAATCTTTCAGTTCCTCACTCCTCTCCAAAATAAAATCTGTTGCTTTATTTACCCTGCCTTTTAAATTTCCATATTAATTCCTCTTTTTGTGCATTATAATAGAGTTAATAAATAATGCAAGTAAACTCTTTTTTAGTTAAAATGATAGACAAACGAATAGATAAGGAAGGTAATTAATTGGATGAAAACAGCTATTGTTACAGATAGTACAGCTTATATTCCTCAAGAAGTGAGGGAAAAGTATAATATACATATGATTCCGTTGACGGTGATTCTCGGTGTAGAAGTGTATGAGGAAGAAAGAGATTTAACTGCTGCCGAATTTTATGAAGTAATTAAAACAAAGGAGCTGCCAACTACCTCTCAACCACCAATTGGAAAGTTTGTGGAGCTATTTGAAAAGCTAGCTGAAAAGTATGATGAAGTAATCAGCGTTCACTTATCAAGTGGAATAAGCGGTACATACCAAGGCGCTATTTCTGCGGGATCCATGGTGGAAGGATTGGAAGTATATGCATTTGATACAGAAGTGAGTTGTATGGTGCAAGGCTTTTATGCAATTGAAGCAGCAAAGTTGGTCCAAGAAGGGAAATCAGCAGCAGAAATAATCCCAATTCTAGATAAATTGAAAGAAACAAGCCATGCTTACTTTATGGTAGATGACTTGTCTAACCTTCAAAGAGGCGGACGCCTATCAAGTGCCCAAGCAATAATAGGAAGCCTCCTTCAAGTTAAACCATTACTTCATTTCAAAGATAAATTAATCGTCCCATTTGAAAAAATCCGCACAAAAAAAAGAGCAATGAAGCGCATTGTAGAGCTTTTGGGAGAAGCCACAAATGGTGACAGCTACTACGCCGTCATTATCCATGCTAATCGGGAAGAAGAGGCAAAAGAATGGAAAGCGGAACTAGAGAAAGAATTCCCAAACATTGAATTCTCATTAAGCTACTTTGGTGCTGTAATTGGAACCCATTTAGGTGAAGGTTCTATGGGTCTTGGGTGGATGAAGAAAAGAGAATAGAGTTATGTGAGATCCCGGTTCTTGGTGAGAATCGGGATTTTTTGTGTTGGTGGATTGATTGGGGTGCGGGTGAGTTGGAGTGGGGGGGTTGGAGGTAAGGGTGGGGAGTTGGAGGTAAAGGTGGGGAAGTTGCAAGTAAAAGTGGGGAAGTTGCAAGTAAAAGTGGGGAAGTTGCAAGTAAAGGTGGGGAAGTTGCAAGTAAAAGTATAAAAGCTGCAAATAAAGGTGTTAAGCGCAAGCAAAAGTGAAGAAGTTGCAAGTAAAAGTGAGAAAGTCGCAAGTAAAGGTGAGAAAGTCGCAAGTAAAGGTGNNNAAGTCGCAAGTAAAGGTGGGGAAGTCGCAAGTAAAGGTGGGGAAGTCGCAAGTAAAGGTGTTAAGCGCAAGTAAAAGTGAGAAAGTCGCAAGTAAAAGTGGGAAAGCCGCAAGTAAAGGTGGGGAAGCCGCAAGTAAAAGTGAAGAAGTTGCAAGTAAAAGTGTAAAAGCTGCAAGTAAAGGTGAAAAAGTTGCAAGTAAAAGTATAAAAGCTGCAAATAAAGGTGTTAAG
>NZ_JVDT01000174.1:3485-3736 GCF_001076885.1 Bacillus sp. 522_BSPC | reverse complement strand
TCCAAGTATCAAAAACCAGACAAGCAAGATCTCAATCTTCCAGAAAGTCCAGTAGACCTCCCAACATCGTTAATTATAGATGGGGAAATTTTATGGGATAATTTACATGAACTCGGATTTGATCAACAGTGGTTAGATAACCAATTAACTACCAATGGATATGATAATGTAAAGCGTATACTTTACGCAGATTGGCGAGAGAGTGAAGGCATACATGTAAGTCCTAAATAAAATTTGTTAGGATAAGAGCA
>NZ_JVDT01000174.1:0-3385 GCF_001076885.1 Bacillus sp. 522_BSPC | reverse complement strand
GCGCTTTAATGAAGTAACTAAAGCCTAATTTTTCACTTATAACACCGAGTATAAATGCTAATTTAATAATGTACAGAAATGATTACATAAGAATGTACAGTTTAGTGTCATACATGCATACTTACACTGAGGTGAAGAGGATGCATGTACATCTAGATATAAGTACAGATATAGAAATTAATTGTTTGGAAGATTTACCAAAGTTAAAGCTTCTAATGTAGAGCCTAAATATGAAAATAAATAAAAGTAGATTAGGGCGGGAATTAGGTGTAGATAGGAGGACAGTGGATCGATATTTAAATGGGAATAGTTCTTGCAAAACTCGTAATAGAAAGTCAAAAATAGATGACTTATATAACGTTATATCTGAGCTACTTTCAGAGGAATCTATACAAACCTTTTACTACAAGAGGATTCTATGGGAGTATCTAAAAGATAACCATGGGTTAGAATGTTCTCAGTCATCTTTCCGACGCTATATATCTGATAAACCTGAATTCCAGGCATACTTTAGTGATGGAAAAAGAATTCAAGCGAACAAGACCGTTGTTCGTTTTGAGACCCCTCCCGGGGAACAAGCACAATTTGATTGGAAAGAGAACATTAGATACATAACAAAAGAGGGGGAAATTATATACGTCAATGTCGGGGTACTAGTGTTAGGTAATTCAAGATTCAAGTCTTATGGACTAACCATGTCAAAGTCACAAAGTGTACTAATATCCTTTTTGATGGAAAGCTTTGAAGCGTTTGGAGGAGTTCCAAAAACAATATTAACGGAGATGTGGGCATTGTGGTAGCCCATTTGGAAGAAAGGTATGGAACTCTACCGATGAAAGGCTTAGAAGAATTGTCTGGAGATGTAATGGAAAATACAGTGTCAAAGGTGAAAAAAGCTGTCAGAACGTAAGCGTCAAATAGACCCCACCTATGTTTTAGATGGGGCCTGGGTTATTATTTAGTTAAGTTTTTTAAATGAAATACAAGACACTGGTAGTGTCGTTGACCAAGGAAGTAGTTGGTCAAGGTTATCATGATCTGTCAGATCCAAGTTGGGAAGCTGCTCAAATAGATAGCGAAGATAGTAATATGGATTCAATCCGTTTGCGATCGCTGTCTCCACGATACTGTATATGATGGCACTGGCTCTCGCACCATTTGGTGTGTTACTAAACAGCCAAGCCTTCCTTCCAAGCACTACTGGCTTAATAGCCCTTTCGCTTCTATTGTTATCGATTTCTAATCGACCATCCTCTAGAAATGCCACTAACTTATCCCACTGGTTTAGACAGTATGTAATAGCTTTGCCGAGACCACTTTTAGGCAACACATGTTGTTCTTGTACTTTTAGCCATGACAAAAAAGAGTCTAGTATTGGTTTACTTTGCTCTAGACGTTGTTTATACCGTTCTTCCGGCTCTAATTCCTTTAACTTTCGCTCAATCGTGAAAAGTTGATTACAGAATTGGAGACCTTCGGTCGCAGCGACTGGTTTTATACTATTTGTAGGCAGTGCTTTTAAGACATCGGTAAAACCACGTCTGGCATGAGCCCAACAACCAACAAGTGTTACGTTTTCTACTTTATGATATCCGGCATAACCGTCGACTTGAAGAAAGCCTTTGAATTCCTTTAAGAAGTTCATTGGATTTTCTCCAGCTCTGGTTTCTTGATAATCATATAGTATGATGGGAGATCCCTCGACACCTGTACGGTATAGCCACAAATAGGATTTAGATGAAGCGGATCTACCTGGCTCTTGAAGCACTTGAAGAGTTGTCTCATCCGCACAAACAATGTCAAGCTTAACTAGGAGCTGATGCATCCGACTATATAGCTTGCTTAACCAACGATCTGCTCCGTACATCATCCAATTAGCCATCGTTTGACGAGATAATGTTATACCCAAACGATGTAGATGTTTTTCCTGTCTATATATAGGAAGTCCCTCTACATACTTTTGGCTCATGATATGTGCCAACATAGATGGAGATGCGAGACTTCCCGCAATGACTGGCTTCGGCATGGGCGCGGTTTGGATCGGCGTTTCAATGGCCTCCTGTTCACAATGGCGGCATGAATAAACATGGCGCACATGCTTCACCACTTTTACTTCAGCTGGGATATATTTTAATTCCTGACGGACTTCTGTACTCATTTCATGCAGGTTTCCACCGCAACACGAACAGACCTGCTCTTCATCGGATAAACGATAATCGATCGTTTCCACAGGCAGATTTTCTAACATCAACTGACGTTGGCCGCGTTTCTTCTTACGGCGGTAGGTGATGGTTTCTACGGTAGGTTCGGGTGATGCGAGGTCCGCTTCTTGTTCAACTTCATTAAAAAGAGTTAGTTCCAGTTGACCTGGAATGCCCTTTTCGCTAGATACACCAAAACGTTTAGACTGATGAAGGCGAAGCTGTTCTTGTAACCAACTAATCTTGGCTTCAGATTCACTTTTTTCCTTTTCTAGCTTCGCCTCTAAGTCTGCGTTTTTCTGTTCCAAGAGTTGAACGCGCTCGAGAAGTTCTTCAATTGTAGGAGTTGTGTTTGCTGTTTTCTTTGTCTTTTTCATGATTTCATTATACTATAAGATCCAACCGATTACTCTCATAATTTCATGTTTAAACGACAGTTTTTGCAGAAACGACGGGATGTGCTTTTGTCTGTTCTAATGATAAACCATCTAACAACCAATTCAATTGGCGACGTGAGATTTTATACGGACCTAAGCTCCCATGATCAGATGGCCAGTGAAATGTTCCACGTTCGAGTCTTCGGTAGTACAACCAAAATCCGTTGGTATCCCAATGAAGAATCTTGAGTTTATCGCGTTTCTTGTTACAAAAAACAAAAAGACTCGATGAAAAGGGATCTAGATTGAATTCCATCTGAACGATGATAGCTAATCCATCAATGGATTTTCTCATGTCCGTGCTACCTCGAGCGAGGTAGACACTCTCAATCGTTGATGCATTTAGCATATGGATTGAAGTGTCCTTACCACATCTACAAGCAGCTGGGGATCAAAGCCTTGTTTGACCTCTAACGCTACGTGACCAACATGAACAACTATGTTAGATTGAGAGTCTGTCATTGTTTCATCCATTTCTAATGTAATCCATTGTGAAGGGGTATTTGACGTGTCTTCGGTTGTTTTAAGCTTCTTCTTCCAATACCAGAATTGATGAATACTGACCTCGTTGGCTGCACACCAATTTGAAGCACTTAGTCCGCTTGTCATATAGTTAGCAATCCGTTTTTCCCATTCAACTCTAAGATCGGATCTCTTCATATAGCAAAACCTCCATTATGTGTAATCTCTAGGAGATTATCGCATATAAAAAAGCGTCAAACCATGTGGGTATAGTTTGACGCTTAC
>NZ_JVDT01000173.1 GCF_001076885.1 Bacillus sp. 522_BSPC | reverse complement strand
TGTTGCTTTAAAATAAAGTTTAATCAAAAATACCTCCCAAGCCAGCGTTTTACGATAAATAAAAGAATCAATTTTGAAAAAAGATTGATCAAAATTGATTCTTATCCAACAGATTTAAGTTTCGGTTTTATAAAAAAGTTTGATCATTTTCTATGTATTTCTCCACAATCACGCCCTTTTCTAGAACAATTATATAACCTAAAATTCTTCATTTTTAATTTTGCTCTTGGAGATCCCCCAAAAAAAGAGTCCATAGAATAGACTCTTAAAATCGAGAATTAATTTTCCTGTAACTCTTTCACTTTTCTGTAAAATCTTATCTTTTTATCTCCTGTCGGAGTCAATGATTCTCATTATGAGAATCAAAAAGCATTAGATATGCAAAAAACTCAGATGTTTCTTGATTAACATGAGGTGTGTCGATTCCACGTTCAATAATCATATCAACTTTTAGTTCTTCGTAATTGGAGGTTATTGCATTTAACTGGGATTCAATAATGACAAGTATTCTTTCATTATCAGATGTAATCCCCATATGATTGTAGTAATGATCACTTTTTTCATTTCTTACTACTTCATACGAAATGAAATTTAAGTTATCCAAGTTAGATTTTATAGGGTCGTTTTTGTGTACATTAATATAGTTAAGCATTGTCATTTTTAAGAAAATAGCTTCGGATTCTGATAATTCTGTTTCGACAATATCTAATTTTTTTTGAAATGCGGAGATAACGTCATTAACTGATTGTAACGGTCGAATCTCATGGGAATATTGCTGCTTCAAATATGCTTTGTACTCAACATGGTCCACGTAATCACCTCATTAATATAAGAAATGAAAGATGCTCTAGAGAACATTTCGATTCTATTTCAAAATTATCATTAAATTTATACAAGCCATTATTACTCCTGCCATATATAGACGGAAGAAATACAACTTTTTATTCGAGGTGTGCTGGATTCCTATAAAGACACAATAAATATTGGTATAGATATTCTCCCTATCCACCTTAAGTATTCAGGAGTGTTCGGAAAAAATTCTCCATAATGATCTATTATCATAGCTATTAAGGCTATGATTTTCAATATAGTCGTAGACATCCGTAAACATCCTTTTATAATGCTATTGTACAAATCCACTAAAGCTACTTGGTGCGTCAAATTCTAAAAAGTATTTATCGTTTGCTACTGCAGGGTATAAAAAAGCAACTAATGTATTACCTGATTTCACAGTCCAAGAATTTACATTGCCCCATTTGTTGTACCTTACTAATTGCACCTTTAATGTACTACTATGGTGGTTTTTCACTTCAATTCTATATTCCTAATCAGGCTTTATAAGATTAATAGTTATTCCTATATTTTGAATGATAATATAATATACAGATAGAGTATAATATGAGGTAAAATATGTCAATTATCATTATTAATATTCTGAATAAAATGTCAATTAATACTCATATCCCTGTGTGATATTCTTCAAACTATAGTATAAATATGGCACTTATCTAAATAATTGGAAGGGAGAAATGAAATACTTAGAGATAGACTTTCCTCTTAAAGTCAAATAGGAAAAAGACGATATTTCTAATCCTTTTTACAAAAAGAATCAAAAATATCGTCTAGAGTGACAAATCAATATTCTGCCAATGTCTCAATAATACGATCTTCTATTTCTTTTCCTTTTTCTTCATCCACGAGATGATTTAGTAAGATGGAAAAGATGTATTTTTTTCCGTTTGTACTTTCCATATATCCAGATATTGTGCTGACAGAGGTGAGGGTTCCTGTTTTTGCTATAACCTTCCCTTTGGTGTTTTCTCCGTTTAATCTATTTCTAAGCGTACCTCCTACCAATCGTTCCTCCATACCTGAAACAGGTAATGCTTGACTGAATGTTGCAAACCAAGGTTCTGCTTGAACTTCGTATAAAAATAGACTCAAATCATTAGCCGAAATATAGTCTATAGGAGATATACCAGATCCATCGCGAATAAGCATCTTGTTTGGGTCCAGTTGAAAAGCAATTAATTCCTCTTTTAAAACCGCTAATCCTTTTTCAAAATTTCCTTCTCCTTTCTTAACAACCCCCATTTCTTTGATTAATGTTTCTGCAATCGTATTATTACTCAATTTCATAAAAGGAATGAGTAATTCAGAGAGAGGAATCGAAGCATGCGTGGTAATAAGGGAGGCTATTTGTGGAGTTTTTCCTTTTTGGACTGCCCCATTCCATTGTATTCCTTCTTTCTTTAATGCTTGCTGGAATACGTCTAATGTATACTTCGTAGGATTATCTACTGAAACCCACTCTTTTTTTAGAGAAGTAGTAATAGGTAGTCTCCCAGTAACAGTGACCACTTTACTATTATGTTTTCTCTCCACTTTCAAGCTAGTCTCAGACTCTTTATCCCCTGTTTTCACCATATTTTTTATTTTTATTTCCGATGTTCTAGGAATACTGTTGATTACGACAGGCTCGCCAATATTTTTTCCAGGCTTTATTTCCAGTAATACGGTCCCAGCGTCATATTCTTTATTTGGTGATAAGGTTAAAGCAGAAATCGGCGCTCCATAATAGGTTGATGCATCACTCCATGCTAAATCAACGGAATATGGCGTGTCATCATACCAAGAATCATCACCAATGATGTTACCATCAATGTAACGGATTCCTTTTTGCTTCAGTTCTTTTGACATTTTTTCTAAATCAGTTGCTAGTAGACTCGTATCTCCATTCCCCTTTATGTACAAATTTCCTTTCAAATGCCCATTTACCACTCTACCATCTCCATAGATTTCCGTAATAAATTGATAGTCCTCCCCCAATACTTTTAAGGCAACGGCGGATGTCAATAACTTCATATTGGAGGCTGGTGTTAATCGTAAATCACTCATATGTTCATAAAGGATGTTGCCAGATTCTTGATCGCGTATGCTAATTCCTGCAAGACTTCCTTTCAGATCAGGTTCTGATTGTAAGAGAGATTCAAGTGCAGTGGATATCGTTGCTTTTTTATGTGTTTCTGCTGCTAAAGCCATTGGAGAAAAAGCATTTGGTGTGCTGCCAGATAGGAAAATGGAGAATATCAAAATTTGTAATATTCCCTTTTTCAAAAAAGCCATTTTCTCACTCCTTATTATATGATGCTTTCCACCATGGATAAGTTGGGTGTTAAGTGGACTAAAGGAATAGTCTGTCCAGTTTTTTGAAAATTACTCCTAATATATGCGGAAAAATAGTTAAAACTGACATCCTGGACAATAAAAACTTTTTTTAGAAGAGATTTTAATTTTCTTTATTTTATTCTGGCAGCGTGGACATGCTTCTCCTTCTCTATCATATACTTTGCAAATATCATTGTAGCTCCCTGTTTTAGTATCACCTAAATAGAGTGGATGTTCCATATATCCCCCTATATTGGTTGCTAGTGTCAGTGTGTTCTTTATGGAGCGAAAAAGATTTTTCATTTCAGGCTCCTTTAAGTCTTCTAGTTTTCTTGTTGGCAAAAGCTGTGCCTCATAACAAATTTCATCTGAATAACAATTGCCAATCCCAGCAATAAAATGTTGATCAACTAATTTAAGCTTTAAATTTCCTCTCTTCGTGTTTATAGTTCTTATAAAGAGCTCCTCCGTAAATGTAGAATTAAATGGCTCAGGTCCAAGCTCTTTCAGTTTTTCTTTACATTCTTCTAGGGTAAGCAAATGAAGATACCCTAAGCGTAATCCGATAAAATATAGATGTTTTTCTCCAAATGAAAATTGGATTTGAATCGTTCGTTTGGGCTTCTCTTCTTCTTTTCCGTAAAACATCCATCCACCAAGCATTAAATGAAGCAACAAGATTTTTTGATTGGATAAATGAAAAAGTAAATGTTTTGCACGTCTTTCGATTCGTATGATGGATGCATTTTGCATTTGATATAAGAAGGCAGAAATCGGAATATTTATTGATTTTTCACGATTTATGGTAATAGCAGTAATCGGGCGGTTGACAATCAATTCACTTAATAATATTTTGTAGTTTTCCATTTCTGGTAGTTCAGGCATAGTATCCTCTCCTTTATCGCTTCCTTCTTATTTTTTCCAGATGAATGGAAACTATTATAAAAAAAGCCATAGTCAAGAATTGCAAATTTACAATGTTAAGGGAATTCTCATATTATAGCCCATTTTCTCAACATTTATATTTGAGAAATTGGGCTTTTGTAACCGTCAGTTAACTTTAAACACTTTTTGTTGCATTGAAGTTAACACTTTGCTGGAAATTAGAACGTGTACATTGTCACTTTACATACAGCCTCTGCGGATAAGTTGATGAGCCATGAAGCCAGATGCACCAAGATATCTGGCTCAGCCAAATTAGGCTCTCCTGCTCTTCTCTCTAAATAAAGTGCTCGTCATTACTGGAAAATAGTGTTCAGTCTTATTCAGCATTTTTGGTAAGAAAGTGTTCATTTCTACTTGGTGGTTACAGATTTTTTTCGTTGCTTCGTTAAAGCCTGGTCTTAATTATTCAATTTCCTAAAATCATCACTATAATTGGGTGGAGTAAAAATAAAATTATGTCCTTCGCTTAACATTTTTAATCACTACTTTACAATGGGGAATACTTGACATGCTGACCATACTGTAACTTAAATCCTGATCGGCTACTTCATAATCCACTCGATCCACAAGAATTAAGACGCACTTTCATAACTTCAATCGTTACCCATTCTCCTCTACTTTCAATAGGTCCATTTAATGATTGGCTGCCATCAGCATCTTCACCCTTTATTTTAATATGCTTCTATAATATAAAGAGCATCTATCAGAGTTGGAGGCAGAGATAGTTGCTCTTTGTATTGAAGAATATAAGATTATCAATCTAATCTATCCCTGGTATCGGTGAAAAATCGCTGAAACGATTATTTCAGAAATTGGAGAGATAGATTGGTTTAACCAATCAAAAATTTGTCCCATTAGCTGGAGTGGATCCTGAGGTGTTTGAATCCGGTAAATTTTAATCTACTATGGTTCGTATTACAAAACGTGGATCAAGTAGGTTGCAGCCCTCCTTATATATGGCTGTATTCGTTATTGTCGTAAACAGAAAACAACTGATGAAATTATCCCTAGAAACAAAAAATTAAGAGCGTTATTCACCAGCAAATCAAAGACCAAATAAAAGATGCTATTTTCAAAGGAGAGATTGGTGAGGGTGATCCTCTCCCATCTATTCGAAATTTTGCCCATGACTTGAAGGTAAGTGTTCTTACTATTCGTCGCGTTTACGATGAATTAGAAGAAGAAAGGTTTATTACAAGTCAAGTGGGAATTGGTACTTTTGTCTCTACCGGCAATCTTGAGCTGATTCGAGACTCTAAACGTCATCTTGTTGAGCAAGTAATGCTTGAGTTAATTCAAACCGCAAAGACATTGAGAATTACTAAAGAAGAGTTAAATGAAATGATGAATATTCTATATGAGGAGGATGGACAGTGAGTAGCATTTTAGAAGTAACAGGGCTAAATAAATCTTATGGAGATTTTTCTCTTTCTGATGTTAGTTTTACTTTAGAGGAGGATTGCATTACAGGGTTTATTGGTATCAATGGAGCAGGGAAAACAACTACAATACGGACAATACTTGGACTTGTAACAAGAGCATCAGGTACTATTAAATTCTTTGGAAAGGATATGAACAAATATGAACAGGAATTAAAGGATCGTATTGGGATTGTTTTGGATGATGGAGGCTTTTATGATGAATTGTCAATGGCAGAAATGACAAGCATTATATCCCCTGCATATTCAAGATGGAGTGAACAAGATTACAAAACCTTTATGGAACGCTTTTCCTTAAACCCACGCCAAAAGATTGCCACCTTATCAAAGGGGATGCGTATGAAATATTCATTGACTTTAGCACTTTCCCATCAGGCGGACTTACTGATAATGGATGAACCTACAAGTGGATTAGACCCCTTAATCCGAAGTCAGCTTATGGAAATCTTGAAAGATTATATGAAACAAGGAGGTAAAGGGGTTTTCTTTTCGACGCATATCACTTCTGATTTAGATAAAGTTGCAGATATGTTAATTCTCATCAACAATGGTAGGATTTTATTTGAAGAAGAAAAGGATATTCTGATTGACACTCACCGTTTGGTAAAAGGCGATATAAAGGATTTGACTGATGAAACCAGAAACTTGTTCTTGAATATTCAAGAAACAGAATTTGGTTTTTCGGGTATCACCAATCAATTGTCGAAGGTTCAAACAAACATGCACGACATTCTGATTGAAAGAGCTACAATTGAAGATATTATGCTTGGATACATAGAAAAGGAGACAAAAAATAATGTTATTACATCTCGTTAAAAAGGATATTCTCCTTGTCAAGAAATACTTACTATTTATGTTGCTTGTAGTAATTGCTTTCCCACTATTTATTATGGCTCGCAATCCTGAATTTTTAGGTTTTAACACCTTTCTAATTTCAGTGATTTTTACAGAATTTATGCTCTATCAGTATGTATCGATTGCAGAAATGAAATACCCTAAAGCTACCGCGTTACTTTGTGGTACGCCATATTCTCGCAGCATGCTCATAAAGGCAAGATATGCTTTTCTTCTTTTGATTTTTACCTACTGCTATGTAGCATATACCGTATTAGCACTGTTCGTGCCTAAAGTTGAATATCTTACCCTGTTAAGCACACTTACTGCTCTGCTGATTTCGACAATATTATTTGGCGTATATACACCCATACAGTATAAATTAGGTTATGAAAGAACAAAGTATTTCTTCTCAATTGTTATTGTAGCAACACCATTTATCTTGCCGGCACTATCAAACGTAGATATCAGACTCGATTTTATTGAACTATCTGCAATGTCTATGTTAGCTAAATGTTTGATACTGATTGTGGCTGTTATTGCTATTCTTTGTATCTCTTTGATTGTATCCATAAAGATTTATTCAAAAAAAGATTTATTATAACTGTTAAAGAAATATTATCAAAAAAGGAGGAAAGAGAGTATGCCCATTTTACCAACACCAATAGTAATACTTCTTGTATTATTTCCCTTTATATATTTTGGTTATAAGTTTTATAGAAATCATAGAAAATAGTAAACTTGAGAAATTGTTACCGTTAGGTGGGAACATATTAATTTACGAGGTGGATACCACTTTAATTTGGAGAAAATAGTATCCTTAGATTCTTTAAGAGCACTAAAGTATTCTTAACGTTGTTAAAAACAGGCTTAGCGTTGTAAACCCGTATTTAACTGAAGGTACCCATAGATTACTCTTTATGCATCACTTGTTTCTCAATTCGATAACCAAGTGCTTCTATCGCATATTGGATGCCTTGCTCCAATGTCGCAAATGTTTGAATATGTTTTATATCCACACCAGAATTAATTATTTGCATGCTTAATGAAGGATTAATACCAACGAGAACACATTCTCCTCCGATTAATTCGATTGCTTTCACTAAGCCCTGAAGTCGAAAAATGATAAAGGAATCAAATTCACTAATTCCAGTTAAATCAAGCAACAGGAAGCTTGCACGGCGCTCGGAGAATTCTTTTAATCCTTTTTGCAGTAAATCTTCAAAACGCTCATCATTAAATTTACCAATTAGGGGAATTGCTATTATTCCTTGCATAACAGGCATTACTGGTGTCGAAAGATGTCTAATTAAAGTAGACAATTCTTTCGTGCGCTTCTCTACCATTTCTTCTAATTCATTTATGTAATTTGCTTCTTTTCCTCTCGCTATTTCATGGACATTATGGTGTGGTGTATTAGATGATACGAATATATTCATTTCATCATAATCCGCTCCACTTGATTGTGTTTTTGTTAACTCATACCACATATTCTCTTGAAATAGACCACTGAAAACACCTGCCCAATGACTAGGTAATAAAACAGCAGATTGGTTAGGATTCAGAGATTGAAATATCCGATGTTCCCATGTGTTTTTCAACTGCACTTTAACAGTTTTCGCTTCTTTATTAAAGGAGGTAATTGTAACATTTCCCCAGCCGGCACTGGAATAAATTTCACTGTATTTCTTGATAACTTCCTCGATTGAAAAACGATTTTGATAATAGTCATTTACTAGGAGACCCATGCGGAATCCCGTCGTTTCAAAGACAGCATTGGAAGCATCCGGTCCGGAGATTTCCATAATCGTACTTAAAAAATTTCAAATGCATTATCCCAAAACAAGAGTGCTGGCGCTCCATCAAAATGGAAAACACCATCCTTCTTATTCCATGAAAATTCACTAGAATTAATCTGAACTATTTGATTCGCTTCTTCTGACATTTCTCTCCCTCACTTATAAAAACGATTATATTTCTATTTTTTCTACACCTTAAGCAGTTAAACTTCCTTGTAATGCAAATAAAAATGCATATGCTAGTTTTAATGCTTCGCCAATTTCCATGTTTTTGTGAAAACTGTTGACTTTTTCTAAAGAGAAATTAACATCCCATATGCCGTCATTTCCATTAAACATTAGTTGGTAATTAGTCTCATCTCCGCTTAAATGCTCTTCCATAAATGAACGGATTTCTTTTTCCTTCTTTTTTGGAGCTTTTAACCCACATAATACTTCATAAGTTTTAAAGACGGAATCTACTTCTAATGACAGAGAATCAACTCCAATAACCTCGAATGCCTTTGTTTCCACATAGAGATATACATCTATATTTTTTTCAAAGTATTGAACTTCTTCCTTTAAGAAAATGGCATCGATATTTTCTTGTACGACTTCGTCCGTTTCTTTATTCGCAAGCTCCATATATAGATCTGAAAAACGCTCTGCGGTGGTTCCTACAACTATATTGTCCTCTGTAAGTAGTTCTTCTTTTCTAACATAATTCAATTCTTCTTCAAAAAGAACAACTTTTCCTTCTTTTTGTGCTTTTTCTAGATGATTTTTCATTTCCGCTTTTAACAATGGAATGAGCTCCTTTCGATGTTATATTCCTATTTTGGCTAACAAATTTATCTTTTTCCTGCTCGCTTCTTTGGTTTTGTCCGTTTTTTAGCAGGTGATTGGAATGTACTTGAGTTCTTATTGCTCTCTGAAAAACGTTTTCGTTTGTTATCATTACTTTGTCTATCAGATCTAGATGGACGAGATGTCTCTCTATTATTTTTAGGAGAACCTTGCTTTTTGTCCTTTTTTACTTGAGGTTTCGTTTCCAGCTCTTTTTTATTTTTGTCTGTCTTTTTAGGCTGTTGTATTTTTTCTATTTTAATAGCCAATTGTTCCTCAATAGTGTCTAATAGGTCTCTATCATCAGAGGAATAAAAGGTAACTGCATACCCTTCTGTTCCTGCTCTACCCGTTCTGCCGATTCGATGCACATAGCTCTCCGCATCCTGTGGAATATCATAATTATAAACATGTGTAATACCATCAATATCCAATCCTCTTGCCGCAACATCTGTAGCAATTAATAATTGGAATTTTCCATCTCGAAAAGCTTTCATTACTTGCTCTCTTTTTGTTTGCGACAAATCTCCATGTAATTGGCCACAGCTAAATTTATTTGCGAGCAATACTTCATATAATTTGGTCACACGACGCTTTGTTCTGCAAAAAATTACGGCCATATAGGGATTCGCTTCCTTAACTAAGGTCATTAACGTTCCTTGTTTTGCACGATCAGTTGTATGTATGCTTACTTGCTTAACCGTCTTTGCAGGCCCTTGTTTTGCTTCTACTGTAAAATATTCGGCATTTTTCGTATATTTTTTCGCAAGCTTTTCTACTTCCTTTGAAATAGTTGCAGAAAATAACATCGTTTGTCTCGACTTAGGTATATGTCTCATGATATAGCTAATCTCATCTAAAAATCCAATGTGAAGCATTTGATCTGCTTCATCTAATACAAAATAAGAGATTTTACTTAAATCAACCGTACCGCGTTTGATATGATCAATTAATCTGCCTGGTGTAGCGACTACTATTGATACATCTTTTTGTAAGACTTTCAATTGCTTGTCCACATCCTGCCCGCCGTATACAGCTAACACCTTTATTGCCTCTTGTTTCATTTTCATGATTTCATCGGTTATTTGAATGGCTAGCTCTCTTGTGGGTGTTAAGATTAGTGTTTGAATGTGTTTTGCATCAGTATCCAATTTTTCTAATATCGGCAATACAAAAGCAAATGTTTTGCCTGTCCCCGTTTGTGCTTGGGCAATTAAATCTCCTCCTTTTAGGAGTGGTGGAATGACCTTTGCTTGAATGGGGGTTGGCTGTTTTATTCCTTGTTTTTTAAGTTTTTCGATGGTTGATGAAGACAATCCGAGATCTGTAAATGATTGCATTGTTTCTACCTACTTTCCTTGCGCTAATATAGCGATTCCCATTTATATATTTTGGCTTTTTCTGAAGAAATTATCAAGCGACCATAAATAAAGGCTACAGGTAGATTTGAACATGCAAACTCTACTTGTAGCCTGACATATGCTTATATTAATAACGATTTAATTCTTTTATAATTTCCTCTAACGCATTTTTGCTTTTGTTCTGTTGCATTTTTTCAATCATTAACGCCCTGTTGCGTTGAATTTCTTTAAGGGTATGAAGGAAATGGTCTTTCGTTAACGACTCTTCTTCTATCATATAGGAGTAACCATTTTCCGTAAAGACTTTGCCATTTAATATTTGATCGCCTCTACTTTGCTGTTTCGTTAACGGAATAATGACCATGGGTATCCGTAATGCTAGAAATTCAAAGATAGAATTCGATCCGCCTCTTGTAATGACTACCTCCGTCGCTGCTAAGATATCAGCTAATTCCTCATACACATACTCAAATTGCTTATAACCTTTTATCCCTTCATGCTCTTCTGAAAGATTGCCTTTGCCACATAGATGGACGATTTGATAGGTTTGCAATAGAGTATCTAAATTATTACGAACGACTTCATTTATTTTTTTTGCACCGAGGCTCCCGCCCATAACGGTAAGAATCGGTTTTTGACTAGTAAAGCCTAGAAATAGCTTCCCTTTCGCTTGTGAACCAGAGAGTATTTCTTTTCGAATCGGAGAACCTATCGCTTTACTTTTTTCTGTAGGAAGATATTGCAATGTTTCTTCAAAAGAGGTGAAGATTTTCGATGCAAATCGCACAGATAATTTATTGGCTAATCCTGGTGTTAAATCACTTTCATGAAGAATGACAGGTATCTTTAATTGACGGGCTGCAATGACAACAGGTACGGAAACAAATCCACCCTTTGAAAATACGACATTTGGTTTGATTTTTTTCAGTACTTTTCTTGCATCATAACAGCCTTTTAATACTTTAAAAATGTCTTTGACATTTTCTTTTGATAGATATCTTCGAAGCTTCCCACTTGAAATCGAGTGATAAGGAATATCAATCTTTTCAATTAAATCTTTTTCGATTCCTGCTTTGCTGCCGATATAGGAAATATCCCAATCTTGTTTATTTAACTCATTAATGATGGCAATATTAGGGGTAACATGTCCAGCTGATCCCCCACCAGTAAACACAATTTTTTTCAAAATGTATCAGACTCCTATTCTTTTTATCCATTTTCGCAGCGAAAAAGCCAGATGTTACCATAAGGAATCTGGCTTTTCATTAATCTAGTATATGACGATTACACTAATTTCAGAATCTCTTCAATTGCATATGCTACGCCACTCTCGTTGTTGCTCTTTGTAATATCGCTTGCTCTTTTTTTTATCTCTTCTGGAGCATTTTCCATCGCAAAAGATCTTGTAGATACTTCAAATTGGGTTACGTCATTACCGCCATCCCCAAAGGAATAAACTTCATCAAAGGAAAGATTTCGCAAGTTTTCATATCGTCTAATCGCTTTTCCCTTTTGTGCTTCACTTGACGTGATTTCACAGTTATTTGGAAAAGAAGATGAGAAAGAAATTGTATCATGTTTTTTTAAAGCCTCTTTTACTTTATCAATTTTATCCAATTGTGTTTCATCAACAACTGCGATTAATTTATAGATTTTAACATCTTTTAATTGAAGAATCGCTTCATAATCTTGTTGATCGAAAAGTGCTTGAATCTCATCCCAAGCTTTCCCTCGAAGCATTGGCAAAGTCCCTGGAAATCCACCTTGATTCGTATAGACAAGCACCCCAACCTCTAGGCTTTGTAATGCTTTGAGCAAGGTTTGATATAACTCAAGCGAAATTTGTGTTTCATAGAGCAGGTTTCCTGTTTCATCATACATCATACTGCCATTTAGGCAAAAAATCGGAAGCTCTAATTCTTTAACGCCATCTACTTTAATAACATCTGCGTATTGGCGTCCTGTATTTAAAATCACATCAATATGATGCTCCTTTAATTTTTGGATAACGTTTCGATTTGCTTCTGAAATTTGATGATGGTCATCTAATAAAGTACCATCTAAATCAATGGATACACATTTCATTTTTCTTTTCCCCCTAGCAATTCCAACAATGATACTTTCTTTATTTTAGCATATATTTTCCCTTTCTTTGTGATTATTTACTGCTTGTATCTAAAGGTTCTAATATAGCTTCTATGTCTGCACGTTTAGTCTCTAAAAATGGTGGGAGTGCAAGTGATTCTCCCAAATGTTCTAGAGCTTCATCTGTAGCGAATCCAGGTCCATCTGTAGCAATCTCAAATAAGATTCCGTTCGGTTCTCTAAAATAAAGGGATTTAAAATAGTATCGATCAACGAAGCCTGAATTTTGGAACCGTGCTTCATTTATTTTTTCAATCCAAGTGTGTAGTTCATCCTCATTATCAGCACGAAAGGCTACATGATGTACGCCCCCTCTTCCTAGTCGCTGTACTTTTAAATCGGTTCGTTCCTCTAGATGGATTTCCGCGTCAGAACCTCCCTCACCTGTCTCATATACTTGTATAGATGACTGATTTTCGAAAGTGGATGGATAGGTATCTTTTAAGCGAAAGCCAAGTAAATCGGTTAATACACGAACAGTAGCCTCTGAACGACGTACCGTTAATTGAACTGGCCCAAGACCTGTGATTGCAAATTCAGTTGGAACTGAGCTTTTATCCCATGGACTGCCTGCTTTAACGAAGGGATCATGCTCATCTGACACAAGGAAAAATCGTTGTGTCTCAAAGTCTCTAAATTCCAATGTCAGCCGTCCAGCTCTTTCTGTTATATCTCCATGGTTGACACCAAAATCATCCAGACGTTTTACCCAGTAATCTAACGCTTTATCACTTGGCACTCGCAAAGAGGTTGCTGAAATGCTGCTTACCCCTTCTCTGTTAGGAGCCATATGGGGAATTTCAAAAAACGTGAGCTCTGTTCCAGGATTTCCTTGTTCGTCTCCATAAAATAGATGATAGACAGAAGGATTATCTTGATTGACTGTTTTCTTTATTAAACGTAATCCTAGTACCTTTGTGTAAAAGGCATAATTTTCTTTCGCTTTCGCTGTCATAGCAGAAACATGATGAATTCCTTTTAAATTCATAGAAGTCCCTCCTTCAAAATATGTATAGATGATATATAAATCCAATACTTAAGCATTTGTAACCAAGAAATAGTTTTCGATATAGGAAATTTACTCAAAGCGAAAAAAGGCATCTGCTTTTCATTCTAAGAATTTTTTTCTTCTTTAGAATGTTAGCGAAAATGATGCCCTTTCATTATATTATATTTGTATATCAAGTTGCACGGGACAATGATCGCTTCCCAATACATCACAATGGATATTTACATCAGTGATATTGTCTATTAATTGATTGGAGACGATAAAATAGTCAATTCTCCACCCAATATTTTTTTCTCTTACCTTTGCCATATAGCTCCACCATGTGTACACATCTGTTCGTTCAGGGTATAAATATCTAAAACTATCTACAAAACCTAATTGTAGTAAGCTAGTCATTTCCCCTCTTTCCTCTGTTGTAAAGCCGGAATTCCCAATATTAGGCTTCGGGTTTTTTAAGTCGATTTCTTGGTGAGCTACATTTAAATCGCCACAATAAATCACCGGCTTCATTGCTTCTAGTGATGTAATATATTGCTTTAGTTGTTTTTCCCATTCTACTCGATAGGATAATCTGCTTAAATCTCGCTTTGAATTTGGTGTATATACATTCAATAGGAAAAAGTTTTCGAACTCTAAAGTAATAGCTCTCCCCTCTAATTCTTCAAAGTCTTCTCCAATGCCATATTGGACAGAAAGAGGCTTTTCTTTAGTAAAAACAGCTGTTCCTGAATAGCCCTTTCTTTCAGCATAATTCCAAAATTGATGGTAGCCTTCTAATTCTAATTTTATTTGTCCTTCTTGCAGCTTTGTTTCTTGAAGACAAAAGATATCTGCATCTATTTGCTGAAAAAAATCCAAAAAGCCTTTTTTAACACAGGCTCTAATTCCATTAACATTCCAAGTTACTAATTTCATAAAAATACTCCTAACTATATCAATCTTCTAATTAATAAGAGTATCATGAAATGGGTGTTCGTTAAAGGATTATATCTTGGAAGAAAAGGCTGTTAAATTTACGAGCTTATCTCTAAATAATTTAAATAAGTAGGAATGTCCTATGCATCTTTCCCTACCCAATACCTAATAGTGGAACTACTCTATTTTCTTCATAACAATTCAAACTTCTAACCATAAAGGGAGATTAGCGCCTAGTTATTTAATTGATTGTATTCTGGATAGTGTAACAATAATGTTTCGTTAGCTAATTCCATCTGTTTACAATATGCTGCGTAAGAATTACTTAATTTTTTCATTGCGGGAATAAATACTTCATAATAACCACTAGCTTTATTAAACTCCTTAAATATATGATGAATTTTATAAATGGGAGAATTCTTGTATTGCTCGGATTTTTTGTACTCCAAGTATCGCTCAATTGCTTCCTTGTTTTCTGTTAAAAATATAGTAGGATTTTCAAAAGATTGTTTTGTTCTTTCCAACAATTCATGAATATTATCTGTTTTTACATCTTTTGTACTTTCTAATAAGAACAATTTTAAGTCCTTTGTTAATGGTAATGTAGGCACATTATCTAAAAACGATATTATTTCTTCATAAGCCGACTGCTGCACAGAAGTTGTGATAGGCTCGTTCAAAAAACGTGCAAAATGCATGCAAATAAATCGACCATAGTAGTCCGGAAATGCCTCCAATATCTTTTCTGTTACAGTTGCATGCTGTTCTAATGTTCTTAGTTCCTTGCTTATATCAGAATAATCTTTATCAAAGCTTAGTTGTTCCAGAAGAGATTTTTTCTCTTGATCCCTCTGTATAGCTATTTCTTTCTGTACGGATATCTTTTGTAATGTGTTATTTGTTTTATCGGCAAGGACTAACTTAATTTCTAATGTGCTAAGCCCCAGTTTTCGTAAAACATAAATTTTCCTTAAACAATTTAGATTATTTTCATTAAAATCACGGTAACCATTATCCAATATTTTAGGACATATCAATTTTTGTTCTATATAATATTCAATAGCTTTTTTAGTCAAATTTGATAATTTACTTGCTTCATTAATTAACATACTATCACCTCTCAAAATAAGCTTAATCTGACACCCAAGGGGATAGTCAATAAATATTTTTGAAATGTTCCTTGTTTCCCTACTATTCAAAGATTTTCCCAAAATTCCTTGTAGTAATTCATTCACAAGAACACTCCAATAACGACTTAAATATATCATGTTCGGATGACATTAAAAAGAAGTTACTTGTAGACAGAAAAAAGCCCTCCGTTGTTAAGGAAGGCGCATACTCGTTTATATCCAAACGTATAATCGTTAAAATGACATTTATTCATTCTTTAGTGTCAACTTTTTTTATAGTCAATTTCCTGTTTATTTACATAAATAAAGACGATGTTAGCGATTGTTAGCATCGTCTATCTAGTTCGTTTCAAAAAAATTTAATATTGTTTATGTGAATTTATTAGGGATAAAACTGCTTAAATTGTGAATATAACACGGAGACATTATTAACAAATACAAGCTCCCACAATGATTAATAAAATAAACAACACGACAACTAAAACAAAGTCATTCTTTTGATATGTTGGCCCACAATAACTGTAAGCAGGTGCTGTGTAGGTAGGGAAAGATGGAGCATTCATAAAAAAAGCAGGCGACGTGTTAGGCTGAGGTGGAACATTCGCACCTTGAGTTGGAGATGCATTTACGTTAGCATACATTTTCATTCATCCTTTCTTATAGTTAGGTTATCACTACATGATACTCTCAAAAATGAAAATGGAGCCCGTCTATTAAAAAATGGGTATGTACCCATTCATGAACATGATATTTACGGAATTGAAAAACTGAATCAGCCTTTGAACAGATATCCCAAATGTAGTAGATATTTCTGATATCTTTGAGTGGATATGGAACTGTAATTATGATGCACAACGGGTAGTTGGGGTTTGAAAGCAATACTTCTCGTTTGCCCTTTTGCTAATCTTGATAATTTGGTAAATGATGGTCTTGTCACCAAACTTGTCAGGACAGCAGAACGATTACTTCCCGGTATTCTCCTTTTATTAAGTACCTGAGTGATTTCTTGATTCGTCTTTATGGAAAAGCCATGCCCGAAAAATCTCCCATCTTCAAGCATAATAGCATTTAATCCTCTAAACCAAGGTGTTGTTAAATCAAAGTCTGGATTTTCAAAGTAAACAATGTCACCAGGTAAAAAACTACTTGAATGAAACGTAACTAGACCGAGGTCAGTATCCACATGCCAACTGTAAAGATAAAGATTTTGAAAATAAGCATTGAATAAATTTTTACCGATAGTCTGTAATGTAGCATAGTAATAAACTATGACAGAAGCAGTTGCGCATTCAAACGCATATAGCGAACTGTTCTTATAAATATCCATAATGGCATCAGATGGTTGCACATCTGATCTCAGCAAAAACCCACCAGCTATCGTTAATTGCCAATAAGCAGGATTGCACCGTGCTTGCTCGAAAATTGTAAACTGAGCCTCAGTTTCATTCATTTCTTTTGCTCCATTAATGATATTTTTGCGCATTCTAATTTCGAACTGCAACTCCTCTAAAGAAGGATAAGAAAAGATGTTATGATCATCATGCATATACTGCAAGATAGCTTTTTCCATGTGCTCCAATGGCCAATTATCTTGAGGTTGAAAGGTTGTTCCTGCTATTTGTATCATTTGCTCCTCCATTCACACTTTTTTTCTTCTGGTGGGTATAAATCTAAGGTATTCTCTTTACCTCTTAAAAATGTAATGGTAATTGCATATTGAGTGGCAAATTGCAGTTTTAGATTTAAATGAAGTAAATTCTTCCATTAATTTTTGCTATATTCATTCTATTTTATTTAATGAAAAATAAATCCTAAATAAAAATAAGGTGATACTTCTTTCAAGCATCACCTAAAAAATGTTATTTAGAAACATGTAAACGAAACAATTCTTCTTGTGTCAATACCAAATATAACCCAAAATCTTCCATTCCATCTGAAGCCAGCGACAGATCTAGGACCTATTATAATAGGATAAACCCAAAATCCTTGACCATTACTTAGCCAAATAAAGGTATTACGAAACATACATAAGCTAATTGCACCTAGATCAATAGCAAACGGTGAAGCAACGGCTTGTTGAGGAGTAAATGGTGGAGGAGGAGCCGTTGGAGCTTGGGAAGGCTGAAATCCAGGTCCTGGAATACCAGGAAAAGCTGGAGCTCCTCCAAATCCAGGTCCTGGAGGAGATGGAATAAGGAAATTCAGAAATTGTCTCTCTAATTGTTGATTAGCGTTTATAGCAGGATAAACTTCATGATTAGACATTCAAACATAACCACCTTATATTTAATAAATCTCTAAAGTATTGTATGTTTTCCTGTATTTTGTGAAGCTTATTCGCTGTATTAAGGACCGCCCAATCTACAGAAAATTTTTTGCAACTACCAATATGTGTTTAGTCATATATTCCAATAAAAAAAGCTAAAAAGATGCAAAATTAAGCCATGCATGTTTTTAGCTTATTCATAAGTTCTCATCCTATATATACACTTTCACATGTTCCTGCCTTTGGTTCATAAAAACAGTGTTGTTTAAATTGCCCGGTAAAAGGTTGGTCATACCATGTTGGAGGACAAGCTCCGCTAGGATTAAAGTACCATAAAGCAAATCTTGCCGGATGTTCTCTCCAGTATTTTACATTTTGAAGTGAGTATGAGTAAAATGTTTGTGGGAGAATAAATATCCTTTTTGT
>NZ_JVDT01000172.1 GCF_001076885.1 Bacillus sp. 522_BSPC | reverse complement strand
ATTCCTGATACGTTTATTATTATGGAAGAAAACGGAGTAGTTATAGGGTATGTTAATGGACCCGTTATCTCGAAAGCCTTTATAACCGATGACTTATTCGAAAGAACTGTTCCAAATCCTCCAAAAGGGGGCCATCAAAGCATTTTAGGCATTGCAGTCCATCCCAATTACCAAAGAAAAGGCATCGCTAGTATCTTGCTTAAAAAGTTAGAAAAAATAGCAGCAAAAGGCGAGCGATTAAGCATCACTCTAACTTGTCGCAAAGAGCTGATTCCTTTTTATGAGAAAAATGGTTATCAAAATCAAGGTATTGCCGACTCCCATCATGCTGGCGTTCAATGGTTTAATATGATCAAGCAGTTAAAAAAATAAAAGGGGGACAACATTTATAAACAGTGTCTTCACACTTTATAAATGTTGTCCCCCTTTTTTATATCACTTTATCTCCTCTACTGAATAAACCTGATTTAACACCTTAAGTGTTTTATTCTTAGCTGTTTTCACGACTTCCTCTGCAGTTAATTGATAATATTCTGGTCTAAACAATTCAATAGAAGCATGATCTGAAAAACCTTTTTCTTTTATAATTGAAAGAATGCTAGGCAAATCAATCACTCCATCACCAGGATATAGACGATCCTCATCTAACAAAATCCCCGGGTTAAAATCCTCTACGTCATTAATATGAAATAAGAATACTTTGGAAAAATCCGTATTTTTTAAATCTTCCATTGTGGAATTCATTGCATAAAACTGAAAGGTATCAAATACGATTCCAACATTTTCACGATTTACGGCTGCTACAATTTCATTAGCAAAGCTTAGTGTATTAACGGTTGCATGCGGATGGCCAATAAATTCAAGCGCTAGCTTTACTCCATATGGATTGGCTAAATCGGATAACTCGGTTAATACTTTTACACAGCTTTGTTTAATTTCCCCTCTCTCTATTTTCTTTTCAGAGACCAATGGAACAACCACAATTCTATCGATATTTAACATTTGCGCATACTCTAGCATTTCTTTGTATTCTTCCAACAACGCTTTGTATTCTTCTTCCGTACGATTATTAAAATAAACTAGCGCATTGAGTGATAATGGCTTTAAGTGATGGGTTTGAAAAAAATCTACTAAGTCTTGGATAGTGTGTGATTGTAAATATTCCTTCAATTTATCAATCGAACGAATTTCAATATAATCATAGCCGTACTTCTCTAATAATTGAAGATCAAGCTCCAGACTTGAGTTCTCTAGAGTAGTACCTTGATTCATTCCTAGTTTCATCCTTTTCCCTCCATTTTGTTTAGAACGAATAGTTAAACATTTGCTGGTCTAAGATTTTTCTTGTAAAAGTCAGGCTGTTCAAGGAAAAAAACATCTTCTTTCTTTCCTGAATTTTGTGCTTTAAGACAAGCCTCAGCAGTGACTTGAGCAATATAGCCATCCCATGCTGTTGGTCCATTTGGCTCACCCGTTTTTCTAATAGCATCTATAAAATCCTGCCATTCTGTATCATAGGCATCCATAAAACGCTCTTTCCAATCCATTAAAATATTGGAGCCAATTCCTCCATTTTTTCGAAAGGTAATGCTAGGCACTTCAGGTAATTTAGCTATCCCTTCTTCCCCTACAACCTCACACTGAATATCATAGCCATACTTGCAATTAACAGAGATTTCTACATTTATTACAATCCCTGATTTAGTTTCCAAAATAACAAATTGAGGATCTCTTAATTCTTCATGTGCGTAACGCGTTTTTTTAGGAAAAATAACTTGTACCGATTTATAGTCATCATTCACTAACCAATGTAAAACATCAATTTCATGAATCAACGTATCTGTAATGGCCATGTCTGTCGAATAAGTTGTGTCAACCTCTGGATTTCTATGGGCACAGTGTAAAAGTAACGGCTCACCTATGAATTTATTATCAATAGCTTCCTTCAATTGTAAGTATCCACTATCATATCTGCGCATAAACCCTACTTGCACTAATCGCTTCCCATGTTTCATTTCAGCTTCAACAATTCGCATACAGCCTTCAATAGTTGTAGCAAGCGGCTTTTCGCAGAAAACATATTTTCCTGCTTCTATTGCTGCAATCACGCTTTCCTCATGTTCCGGTCCCCAGCTCGTCACCAACACTGCATCGACATCTCCCTCTGCAATTAGGGTTTTATCATCAGGATAAATAGCTGCATCTAATCCAAACTGTTCCATCGCAGATTTTGCGGATGCTTCCTCTATATCTGTGACTGCAACTATCTTTCCACCTGAGAAATTGTAAGTAATTCTTCTAATATGCTCCTTTCCAATTGCACCTGTACCAATTACCCCAATTCTTAATGTCATAGCAAATCACTCCTCTATTTCTAGCTTCATATAGTGCTTTCATACTTTACACAAAATATAGCTATCTATTATTAGATACCTTTACCCAAGTGACATATTTCTACAAACATCAAACATAGAGAGTCAAATGAATGCCTCTCCAAAACAATCTTATTTTTCACTGGTAAATGAATTCTCGTAACACTCATTCGAACATTTGCCTTTATAACGACTTCGTGCAATTTAGTACTGCCCTGTCAAAGCGCTCTAAATGTTTTACACCAAGTATGAAAATTGTCATGTTGTATCTTTTAACTTTGGAACAGTAGATACAACATATCCCTAAATAAAAAACGAAAGAGTCTTTTTGATATAAAGCACTCTTTCGCCATTCACAAATATTCTATTAAATTAACGCTGTACCTATTATCTTAAATGAATTGTGTATCACGCTATAAAACTAGCAGGTTTTGATGTCTTCATAACTTATGGTGCTTGCATTTTCTTATTGTAACTCCTAAATTTCTTATGCAGAAACCCAAACCAAGCATTTTTCCAGTATGTTCATAAAACCTGGATCCAATAAACCTTCCTTGTTATGGGCAGGTGTTAGACAGCAAACTTTTCCATTGCCGTAAGTATGATACCAGCCTGCAATGGACTGCCCATCAACGGAGTTAGCTTGAAGAAAGACTGTGGTTTGTGCTAAATCACAATGAACGAAGTAATGTTCATCTAAAAGATCCAATGAAATATTATCTGAAAGTATTTCATTGTCTTTTGTATTTGTATAGCGGACGAGTTGATGCTGTTTTGGATGGTATTTAAAATAGCCTCTAAGCATCTGCGTATATTTGCCATTTATTGCGTAGGAGGCCAATCCAGAATGCCATGCCAGCCACCTTCCGCCATTTTCTACATATTGAGTTATGGCATCAGCAATCTCTTCCGTCATCCAAGTATCCACAGGATGATCTGCTGGATTTATTCGATTTTCTGAAAACAATACGACGACATCTGGCTTTCCAGCAAGTTTCTCTAATAAGCGATTAGGATTACATGTTGCTAATTCCATTTTCCCATTAGAAATATGTTTGTCTAGTGCTTGTTCTAAAGACTGCAGTGCAGCTTCACTTGGATGATAGTAATCTCCAACGATAGCTAGTATGGATGTACACATACAATTTCACTCTCTCCCTATTTTTACATTACTAGTTTCTTCTTATTTAAGCTGTATCACTTTGCTTCATCATTTTCCAATAATTCTAAGATAATTTTTAAATCTTTAAAGGTATCCATGTAAGCATATCTCCCGCCAGTATATTCGCCTTTTTGAAGAAGAGGCATTTGATTTTTTTCCATTAAAGTAACCTTTTCTTTCATTCCATTAATAACAAAAGCGATATGATGTGGACCTTCTCCATGTTCATCCAAATATTCACGCCATGTACTTGGATTACGATCTGGTTCAATCAATTCAAGCTGAAGGGATCCCAAATTAAAGAAGGCAAGCTTGGCACGTGCTTCTGTAGATTGATTGCGATATTCTGTTTGTGCACGATCAACCGTATCAGTTAAAGACCACTCGGGTTTATCTACGCCGAAAAAATCTGCATATGCCTGACTTGTTTTTTCAATATCGTGAACTAAAATCCCAATTTGTGTAATGAAGTTATTTCCTAACATATTTTTCTCCATCACTCATTCTCCTTATTATTTAAATGAGACGTTTTTTCCATTTAGACATTGGATGAACTTCTGAAAAAGCCTACTATGGAAGAATCTTTGAATCGTATTTGTGTCAAGCTATAAATTTAGCAATAAACAAATGTTTGAATAAAAAACGCAGACAATCTCAGAATGGGGTTAACTGTCCCAACAAATCAAGTGGACCCATTTCCATGCTTTAACCCCTCATAGAAATAGGCTTTACTATACTCTCTCCATGCTCTCGAACCGATCCTCTGCTCCCTCTATCAATATATATCTTTCCTTATCTTTCGTATGAAGTATTCGTATTTGTTCTTCTTGTTGATATGAAGCATATTCTTCTTTTCTTAATATGTTGTACCGGATACGACAATCACCACCATGTGAGGAGTAGATAGATAAAAAGGTGAGTTGATGATTATCCCATTTCATTTCTATTTCAAAACCTCCCCTTGCTTTTAATCCTTTTACTTCTCCACTTTTCCATGCTTTTGGTATAGAGGGAAGAAGATGAATGTCATTTGCTTGGCTCTGAATAAGCATTTCTGCAATTCCAGCAGTTCCACCAAAACCCGTCTATTTGAAATGGTGGATGATTGTCAAATAAGTTTGGTAGGGTAGAAGATTTTAGTAGCTCTAGTACATTTTCGTATGCTAACTCTCCTTCTTCTAATCTTGCCCACATATTTATAATCCAAGCCCGACTCCAGCCAGTATGTCCACCACCATATTTCAATCTTCTTTCTAAGGTGCGTTTAGCAGCAATTGCCCATTCTGGTGTTTCTCTAGGATTTATCTGCTTTCCAGGATGAAGAGCAAATAGGTGGGAAATATGTCTGTGACCAGGTTCAGCTTCTTCATAGTCAACAAGCCATTCTTGAATTTGTCCATACTTACCTACTTTCAAGGCAGGTAACTTGTTTTTAAGTTGTGTTAATTCCGCCCTAAAAGGATGATCTCTATTCAGTCGTTTACTTGCTTCAATGCAACTAGAAAACAGGGCATAAATTATTTGTATATCCATCGATGGCCCTTCTGTTAAGCTTCCCTTCTCCCCATTAGGCAATAGATACGTGTTCTCTGGTGAGACAGAAAGTGGTGTAATAAGTTCTCCTTCTGGTGTTTCAACTAGATAATCAACAAAGAACAATGCAGCATCTTTCATCAATTCATAAGCCTTATCTAAAAACGTACTATCTACTGTATACTCAAAATGCTCCCACAAATGTAAAGATAGCCAAGCAGCTCCTAATGGCCAAATACTCGCTGGTATAAACATATCTTGAGGAGCAGTATCTCCCCAAATATCCGTATTGTGATGGGCGGTAAATCCACGGCAACCATACATGATTTGAGCAGTTATCCTTCCTTGTTCTCTCATTTTCTCCAAATGATCAAATAGTGGTTGGTGGCATTCGGAAAGATTACATACCTCCGCTGGCCAATAATTCATTTGTGTATTAATGTTGATTGTATATTTACTATCCCAAGGAGGTAACATTTGATCATTCCAAATTCCTTGCAACGTTGCTGGTAAGGAATCTGGTCGACTACAAGAAATAAGTAAGTATCTGCCAAAGTGAAAATACGTACTGATTAAATCAAGATCTTCTTCTCCTTCTTTTAGTAAATACAGCCTTTTATTTGTTGGTATATCGTGCTTTCTATTGTCTTTTCCTAGGTTGAGATCCATTCGATGAAACAAAGATTGGTAATCTTGAAGATGTGTTTTCCATAACTGTTCATATGATTTCTTTTCCGCAGCTAAAACGGTCTTTACACATTGACTAGCAGGTTGTTCGTAGCGATAGGATGTAGCTGCAGCTAGTATTATGGTTACAGCACTTGCCTCTTGAACTATTATTCTATTTCCAATCGAAGTGATTACTCCTTTTTCCACTAACACTTTGACCCCAGTATGAAAATGAATTCCATTTTCTCCACCAGTTTTTCCATCCATTATTAAATAATCTGGTTCGACTGCTTTCATATCATCTACATTTCTTGTCTTTCCTCTATCCAAAAACAATTGAAAGGAGATTGCTTTCTCTTTAGAAGCAGTTAAACGTATCACCATTACTTGGTCAGGATAACTTGTGAAAACTTCTCGATTATAGGCAATATCTTTACACATATATTTAATAGTAGCTACTCCACGGTCTAAATCTAATTCTCGTTTGTAATTGGTAAATACATCATCTTCATGGTGAAAATCTATCCGCAAATCTCCTAATGGTTCATAATGTCTTTGTGATTCCGGGATGCCCGTACAAGCAAGTGCAGCTAGTTTTTCGGCTTCCCTAATTTCCCCGTTTTCTAAATGTTCCCGAATGGTAGGAAATTGCGTAAGTGCATCTGGATTATTTCGGTCTCTAGGTCCGCCATACCATACAGAGTCTTCATTTAATTGAATCCGCTCCCGCTCGATATGACCAAAAACCATTCCCCCAATACGTCCATTTCCAATAGGCAATGCCTCATTCCAGTCATTTGCTGGTTGCTCATACCAGAGTCTCTTTTTGCTTTGATTCACTTCATCACCTCAAAATCAAAATATATTCTCCATTCATTGATGAAAATAAAGATGCTATCCTCTAAAAGACAAACTAGATAGCTTCTGTTATATCCTGCAATAAACATTTATTATTCATTCAAAGATTCCATTCTAAAATAATCAAAATCAGCATAACCACCTATTTCTTCTGTAGAAAAATAAAACAAGCCATATCGATATCCGACAAAATGATCTAATTTATACTTCATTTGGAGTTCAGCACCTATTCTATTCCAATCCAATCCGTTTAAACTATAATAGAAATATGCCTTATCCCTACTATCTTTAAAATCACAATCAATTCTAAAATAAACTCTTTCCTGCTCTAGAGGAATAGATTCTACTACCACAGGGGAACCAGGACTTGCGTCGACCATTGTTATCATTTTTGAATCATTTATTACCTGTACACCAACATATCCATAATCTTTTTGAAAAGCAGCAAATCCAGCAATATCGCCATTCTTCATACCGTAAATCTCCAATGCAATATTGGCAGAACATTTGGGTCCGAAAGTTCGTTGAGTGAGGGTATTTTTTGCTGCCTCTAAGTCAGGACAAAGCTTATTAGTTGTTAAACGTAAGTACCCAGGACGCTCCGTTACAGACCATTTCGTCGGATCGGGATTATGATTCCACTGCCATACCAAGTCAAGTGAATCACTTTCATAAACAAACTCATCTGATGATACAATACGGTTTTCACTTTTATCCTGATGAACTAGAATGGACAAGTTTTTTGGTGTAATACCATTTTCTCCAAAAATTGGCCATCCATCCTCCCACTTAACTGGGAGTAAACACGGCATTCTACCTGCAGCCCCATTGTCGCAAAATAACATACCGTACCATTCACCTGTTGGCGTATCAACTATTCCTCCTTGCGCTACACCAGTTGGATCATCTACTGCAATTCTCCCTTCATATTCTCCATCAAACGCTATTGCCCGATGCACTCACTGGGTTCGATGTCCATTTTTCGGCCACGTAATAGTAAAAACATAATAATAGCCATCTATTTTTTGAATATGCGCACCTTCAGCTTGTAATCCTACTTCTTCTTTTGAAGATGCTACTAAACTAGCATCGGGAATGATTATCTTATTCAATCCGCCCTCTTTAATAGCTGTTGCATCTGCTGTTAGTTCAATTGCGCGTATATTCCCATTTCCATAAACTAAATAGACACGTCCATCATCATCAAATAATAAAGACATATCATGATAATATTTATTCAAGATAGAGCGCTTCCATTTATCTTTCTCCAAATCCTTTGTTTGAAAAATATACGTTTTATCTGTTGCTAAAGAGCCCACAACTAAATAATACATCCCTTGATGATACCGAAGACAACTTGCCCAAGATCCTTTTCCATATTCGTTTTTTCCATTGTTCAGCTCTTGCTCGTCATTTGTTGCTAATGTGTCATATACATAGTTAACAATTTTCCAATGCAATAGATCTGTTGATTTCATAATCGGAACGCCAGGATTCATATGCATCGTTGTACTAGACATATAATAGGTATCTCCAACCCTAATTACATCTGGATCCGGAATATCCAAATACAAAATTGGATTTTCGTAGGTAAGCGCTTTCTCTTTTTGGCCACTATCTTCTAATTTAGAATGACTAGTCATTATTCCTCTCCTCTACTCCTTTTGTTTTCTCACCACTTATTAAGTACTTTATCAGTTCGATAGATTCCTCCTTTTTTTGGCTATAATTTGGTACAAATGCCACTAAAGATTGTTTCGATGTCACCCCTAACTTTGAGATAGCATAAGAATCATTCCCTAGAGGGAGGGCATATAACTCCGTTTCGGATGTATCAGGATTCATTCCCTTTAAATTTTCTAGAAGATTACTATTTAGAGATAGCTCTTCTCTACTTTATATGTGGTAGATGCCTGGAAGACTTCCATTATAGAAAATGTTTGTCGCTCAAGCTAGAGGCCAATCCGTTTTTCCAGCTCTTCAAGGAGGCACTGTAATGGTGACGGTAGAACAAGTTGCAGAAGCGGCTATTGGCGCAATGGAAAAAGGGGAACATCGCCATACCTATGCTATTTGTGGAAAAAACATGAAATTTCAAGAGTTTTACCAAATGATTGTAGACGCATTAGATCAACACGAAACCACTCAAGTACCAGTAGTAGACTATGAACAAATGAGACCAATTTATGAAGAACTGGATAAACATGCAGAAGCAGCAGGTACAGAGCATGGCATTCATATTTGCGATAAGTTCAAAATTACAAACAGAAGATTTATACCTTGATCCAGAAGATACTATGCCCGTATTAAGCATAAAAGAGTACGATATTATCGCTTCCATTAAGGAAACATTAGAAAAATGTTTATAAGAATGGGGAAATAGACAGGGAAATCTACTTTCTTTTTATAGAGTGTAAACTACGAAATTTGGTTTTCCCTTGATAGTTATCTATTTTTTACTATTAATATGTACAAATAGGAAAAGGCACCAGAATATCATTATCTGGTGCCTCCAAGTTCAATCCAGCTAAGCTTCTCTTTATAGCCCGACTCATTCGAAATCATTAAATCCACAATCTACTACTTTCCTGTCTTCTCAGTAGAAGCCTCAAAAATAGACGTAACAGCTTCTTTTAATGCAGCATTAAATTCCTCTTCTGATTGGTTAACGTTTAACTCTTCGCTTAGCGCTCGAGAAAAACTTGCGATGATATTGTCGTTTTCCTTTAATTTTTGATTTGCTTCTTCTCTGCTGTATCCACCTGAAAGTGCTACTACTCGCACTACTCTTGGATGTGTAGTCAACTCTTTGTAAGTATTAGCAACTGTAGGGATGGACAGCTTAAGCATGACATTTTCATCTTCTTTTAGACTATTTAGATTTGTTAATAGTTCCTCTTTCAATATAGCTTCTGATTGCTCTTTATCTGGACTAGTAATATCCACTTCTGGTTCAATAATTGGCACTAGCCCTGCTGCCATTATTTGTTTTCCGATTTCAAATTGCTGATCCACTACTGCTTTGATACTTTCAGAATTTGCTTCCTTAATAACTGAGCGCATTTTCGTTCCAAAAATATGGCGCTCCTTTGCACGTTGGAGGATCTCATCTAAATCCGTGATCGGCTTCATCAATTGAACTCCATTTGAAGGTTCAGCTAACCCTTTATCAATTTTTAAAAAAGGAACAATCCCTTTTTCCTCTGCTAAATAATCAGCTGTATACATGCCTTCTATCTTACTATCCATCGTTTGCTCGAACAAAATGGCACCAAGAATATACTGAGAATCAAAAGCTGGAGATGTAATAATTCTTGTCCGCATTTGGTGCACCTTATCAAACATTTCTGCTTCATTTGTATAGGCACTTTCAGGTACTCCGTAATTCAACAATGCTTTTGGTGTACTGCCTCCACTTTGGTCTAATGCGGCAATAAACCCTTTTTGATTCTTCATTCTTTCCAATTGGTCGTTCATATATTTCTCCTCCTTGTTGTGAAATAGTGTTTATTAGAAATTATTCACTTAAGTTGAGGAGTTAAAACATTTTGTTGAAATATCTCATTCATTTATCAAAAGATTACTTTCTTGTATTTTTATACTTCTCATAAAACCGCTCCACTCGACCGCCACGATCAGAGAATTTTTGACGACCAGTGTAAAACGGATGGGTATCAGAGCTAATTTCCACTTTTATAAGTGGGTAGGTTTTTCCATCCTTCCAGATAATTTCTTCCTTAGAAGTTTTCGTTGATCCAGATAAAAATTGAAAGCCACTATTTACATCCATGAAAACGACTTCCTGATAAGTAGGATGTATTCCTTTTTTCATAATAAAGTCCTCCTCTATTTAATAGAATATACGTATCACCAACTTGACTTTTTCACACCAGGTATTTGTCCCTTATGAGCGTATTCTCTAAAGGCAATTCGAGACATTTTAAATTTTCTTAAATAACCTCTTGGTCTTCCCGTTACTTCACATCTATTTTTCAATCGTGTTGGGGAAGAATCTCTAGGTAACTTTCTTAATGCTTCATAATCCCCCTTTTCGATTAATTCTCTGCGAACGGCAGCATATTTCTCCACAGTTGCTCTTCTTTTTTTCTCTTTTACTACCTTGGATTTTTTGGCCACAATCTTTATCCTCCTTTATATAAATCGACATCATTACGATTTAACATGTGAAAATAACCCATCTTTCAGACGCATATTTATAATAAAACGAAATGGTTACGATTTGCAAGTTATTTGCTTTCACAAAACTATCTTGCTGCTACTTGCCAATGAAACGGATCGCTTAACTGTTGCCAATCTCCATAAAACTCTTCATCTGTTAATAAGCAATCTTCCAATTCTTTNTTTATCAGCTCCACGTTTAAATCCATTCCTATAAATACTAGCTTTGTATGCCTGTCACCAAATTTAGGATCCCAACTTTCCTTCAATCTTGGATTAACACGAAGAATTTCCTTCTGTCTTGCTTCCGTTAGTGATGCAACCCAATAAGAGATGGGTTCAATACTTACAGACGGCCCAGCTTGTGATAAAAGTAGGGCTAAATTATTCCTTGAGGCACACCATGCTATTCCTTTTGCACGAACAATCGAGAGTGGCATCGAATGACACCAATCATTAAAGCGTTCCGAATGAAAAGGTCTTTTACTAGCATAAACAAAAGAGCTAATCCCATATTCCTCTGTTTCCGGTGTATGCATACTAGGACCAATATTCAATTCACGCAACCATCCTGCTGACTCACTAGCCCGGTCAAAATCAAATAGATTTGTATCTAAGATTTCTTGCGGTGTAATTTCACTATTAACGGTTCGAATAATTTTAGCAACAGGTTGTAAAGTTTTAATTACTTTCTCTAATTTATCTAAATCCTTTGGTGCAACTAAATCACATTTATTAAGAATAAGCACATCGCAAAATTCAATTTGGTCAATTAATAAATCAGCAACATTTCTGTCATCCCCTGCCCCAACTGCTTCTTTTCTATCTAAGAGTGAATCACCAGACTCATAATCATGCCAAAACCGATTTGCATCGACTACCGTTACCATTGTATCTAGTTTACAAAACTTTGTAAGATCAATTCCCATTTCTTCATCAATATAAGAAAAAGTCTGTGCGACTGGGATTGGTTCACTAATTCCAGATGATTCGATTAAGATATAATCAATATCCCCTTCCATCGCAAGCCTTTCCACTTCTACAAGTAAATCTTCTCTAAGTGTACAGCAAATACAGCCATTTGACATTTCGACTAGCTTTTCTTCTGTACGGGAAAAACCCCCAACTGTTTACACTAGTTCACTATCAATATTTACCTCACTCATGTCATTGACAATTACCGCAACCTTCAACCCATCTCTATTATGTAAAATATGATTGACCAAAGTTGTCTTCCCAGCACCTAAATAGCCACTTAACACTGTAACAGGTATTTTTTTCATTTTATCACTCTTTCATTTCGTTTTTTAAATCGTAATCATTACGATTTATATATTAATCTCTTTTGTGGAAAAATGCAAGTAGAAAATCAGGGAGTTGTTCTACCGTTTCCCTTTTGAAAATCAAAAAGGGAAGCAGACTATAACCGCCCCCCCTCGTTCCTTCATTTATTTGAGAAAATACTTATTGCTTTCTTTATATCTTGTTTGATAGTTTCTTTTGCTACTACGGTTAAATCGTGATAGAAGGGGTTCTCTTCTTTTTCTAAATATTCTTTTACAGCGTATGCACCGGCTTTGGCTGCATAGCTGTAGTAATTAATTTTTCTTACTCCCCTATTTATTACTGTTTTGTACTCTTCTTCACTTAAACCTGATCCTCCATGCATAACAACAGGTTTTTGAATATTTTCATAAATCCTTTCTAATCGATCAAAATCTAAATTTGGTTTTGTCACATAGATTCCATGGACGGTACCAAAGGAGGCAGCTAATGCATCAATATTCGTTTTCTCGACAAAGTCCTTTGCAATTGAAGGATCTGTATAATAGTTTGCTGCATTCTCTGATGCATGTGATTTTTCCTTATATGTTTCTTCTCCTCCAAGACCAGAGGAAGTCATCATACCAAGCTCTGCTTCAACTGAAACATTTTGTTTATGAGCATATTCCACTACCTCTTTCACAATTTGAATATTTTCCTCATAGCCTTTATGTGAGGCATCTATCATAACAGAGGTAAAGCCAATATCAATAGCCTGTTTCACCATTTCTAAATTAGTTCCATGGTCAAGATGAACAGCAATTGGCACAGATGCTTTTTGAGCAAACTCTACTAAGATAGGGCCCATTATTTCAAGAGGAATGATAGTATTATGCACCTCTGCGTGTGCCAGAATAATTGGAGCTCTTAGATCCTCCGCCGCTTCTACTACGCCTCTAACAGATTCTAATGTTGGACAATTAAAAGCCCCGACTGCATAGTTCTCCTTATCTGCTTCTATCAAAAGTTCCTTTAAAGTTACTAACATAGTAGCCCTCCTCCTATATTTCCACTCTATTTCTCTTCGGGTATTCCTGATACATTTTTACTAATTCATCAAATGCCTTTACACCTGATGTTCCATCTGCCTCGAATAACGAGGAAGCTGCTGCTGCAGTACCTAATTGCATAGCCTCTACTAAAGAAAACTCCTTCAACGCACCATATAGTACCCCGGATACATAAGCATCTCCTGCTCCAACAGTTCCTTTAATTGAGCTATTATCAATAAGTAAAGATGGTATACTATGAATCTCTTTTCCATCAATTCCAAAACTTCCCTCTGGTGTATGGATAACAGCCCAATCCTTGACACCTAATTCTTTTAAGCGATATAACACTTTTCTAATATTGTGTTCAATCAGCTTTCCATCCTCATTCCTTAATGCTATGCCAACACTATTACCTGCTTCTAGTTCATTTATAATGCAATAATTCGTGAATTTAAGACACGGTGGCACAAGCTTTTGATAGCGATCACTATTCTCACTGACAATATCAATAGACGTCCTGATTCCTAATTTTTGTACATTCCTTAACACCTTAGCCGTCTTTGTTCCATATTCTTTGTCTTCATTGTCTAGTCCATCTAATAATAAAATATAAGCGAGATGAAAAATCTTGGTGTGTAGCTGTTGATAATCTATTTTTGACTCATCGAAATAAAGAGCATTTCCTTTATAAGTAAAAAATGTTCTGCTAGTTGCATCTTGATACACATCTGTAAAAGGTGTATCCCCGAACACTTTCACTTGACTACTATCTATGTTTTTATAGTGAGATAGGCGCTCTTTAAGATAATCACCTCTTTCATCCTCTCCTATCATTGCTACCGTATTTATCGGCAACTCTCCATCTATTTTTGCTAAAGAAACAGCACAATTAGATACCGCTCCGCCTATAGATCGTGTTACGCTTTTTATTGTCGTCAGCTCTGACTGATTAGGGTATTTTTCAATTTCTTTTATTTCGTCAACAGCAATTGTTCCAGCAATTGTTATTCCCTCTTTCATCTAATCCTCCCTCCTATTCTATGTCCATTTATGCTTTTCTTCTTTTAATAACATCTGCATAGACAGCAACTAGAATTACAACACCTTTTACAATGTATTGCCAAAAGGAGCTTACTCCCATCAGATTTAGCCCATTGCTAAGCACCCCAATAATAAGTGCCCCGATAACTGTGCCGCCGATTTTCCCATAGCCTCCTGTCATACTCGTGCCGCCTAATACAACTGCCGCTATCGCATCTAATTCTGCCCCTTCTCCAGCTGTTGGTTGACCAGAAAACATACGCGATGCTAACACAATACCTGCAATTGCAGCCATTAATCCACTAAATGTATAAGCAAATAATTGTACCTTTTTTATGTTTATTCCTGAAAATTTCGCTGCTTCCGCATTCCCTCCCACAGCATACATGTGACGACCAAGTCTCGTTTTATTCATAATGAAGTAGCAAATGATTAATAGAATTAAAAGGTAAAGGACAGGCATCGGCAATACACCACCAATATAACCAGATCCAATGAAATTGAAGGAATCAGACATAACTCTGACTGGCTTTCCATCTGTAATTACATAGGCAGCTCCCCTCGCTATATTCATAGTGGCTAGCGTAATAATAAAAGGCGGAATTACTGTTGTTGCAGCAACATAACCATTTAAAGCACCGATTAATATCCCCACAAATAAACCAGCTAATACAGCTATAAATACCGGTGCCCCGAATGTTGCAATCATTAAAGTCGTAACTACTCCAGTTACTGCCATAATGGAGCCAACAGATAAATCGATCCCACCTAAAATAATAATCATCGTCATAGCAAGGGCTAAATATAGATTGGTAGACGTTTGTCTTAACACATTTAATAGATTATTAGAGGATAAAAAGTTGGGATTAATAATCGAAATAATAATACATAAAGCAAGTAACCCTATTAAAATACCTAAATTTTCCCGAATAAAGGTTATAATACTTGAACCTAAGTTCCATAAAAAATTATCTTTCTTTTTCTCCTTTAGTGCTGCTTGAGCCATCTTAATTACCTCCAGTAGCATAATGCATAATCGCTTCTTGACTAAAGCTCTCTTTTTTCTCTAATATCTTTTGAATTTTCCCTTTGTACATAATAGCTACTCTATCACTCATATTAATAATTTCAGGAAGCTCGGAAGATATCATAATAATGGAAACCCCTTTTTGCACGAGCTGATTCATAATCGCATAAATCTCCGCCTTTGCCCCTACATCGACTCCTCTTGTTGGTTCATCCAATATCAATACTTGAGGATTTGTCGCAAGCCATCTAGAAATCAATACTTTTTGTTGATTACCACCGCTTAAATTTTTTACTATTTGCCCACTATTTGGGGTTTTAATAGCTAATTCTTTAATAAAATCCTCTGCATACTGGTCTTCGATTTTCTTTTTTACGCGAAGAAATTTGATCACCTTATCCAAAACTTTTATCGTAATATTGTATTTAACAGACTGAATGAGAAACAGACCTTCTTCTTTCCGATTTTCCGTAACATAGGCAATCCCGTGTTTAATCGCATCATTCGGGTTTTTTATCGTAATTTTCTTGCCGTCGCGATAAATTTCTCCTTCATCAAAGGGGTCAATGCCAAAAATACATTTCATCAGCTCTGACCTCCCTGCACCAACTAAGCCGGAAAAACCTAATATTTCGCCTTTATTTAATTGGAAGTCCGCATGATTCACATAATTTTCCCTTGATAAATTCTTTACTTCTAAAACTGTTTCTCCTACTTTAGAATAATCTCTAACATAATAGTTAGTTAGTTCTCTACCAACCATCATAGAAATTAGTTGGTTCTCCGTCGTTTCTTGCGTACGAACGGTCCCAATATAGGTTCCATCTCTCATCACTGTAATTCTATCTGTTATTTCAAATAGTTCATTCATGCGGTGTGAAATATAAACAATCCCCACACCTTGTTCCGTCAAATTACGAATTGTTTTAAAAAGAAAATTCACCTCTTTTTCCGTTAAAGAAGAAGTTGGTTCATCCATTAAAATAATTCTCGCTTGAAAAGAAACTGCTTTAATAATTTCAATCATTTGTTGCTGTGCAACATTCAACTCACTAATTACACTCTTTTCCGATAGATCCAACTCAAATTTATCTAAAAGGTTTCTTGCATTGGAAAACATTGTTTTTTTATCGACAAACCCTGTTTTAGTTAAAGGTTCTCTACCTAAATAAATATTTTCCGCTATCGTTAAGTATGGGACTAAGATAATTTCCTGATGGATAATGCTGATACCATTGTATTGAGCATCTTTAACATCTTTTATCTTTACTTCTTGCTCATCAATAAAAATTTTTCCTTCATCAATAGAATATATCCCACCAAGTATTTTCATAAGTGTTGATTTCCCAGCTCCATTTTCCCCTAAGAGAGCATGAACCTCTCCCCTATTTAGTTCAAACTCTACACCCTTTAAGGCATAAACTCCTGGGAAACGTTTAGAAACGTCCTTCATCTCTAATAATTTCGTAGACATAATCCCACCCCATTAAAATGTAGAAGGAGAATTCAATATAAGATCCATTTTAAAATTGCATATTTCTTCTCCTTCTATTTGTTCAGTCGCTAAGAATGTATATTCACATCATTTATTGCCAGCCATCTGTTCCGTATTCCTCCACATTGTCCTTATTAATGATGAACGTTTCTACTGGAATTCTCTTTTCATAGTCTTCGCCTTTTAGTATTTTATAAGCGACTTCGACCGACTTTTCTCCAATAGAGATAGGCGATTGAGCTCCTGTTCCGATTAATGCTTCTCCATTTGCAATTGCAGTTTTCGCATCAGGTGATCCATCAACTCCATAAATGGCAATTCCTTCTATATTCGCAGCTTTAACAGCTGCTAATGCACCTAAAGCTGTTGGATCATTTCCACCCATTATAGCGATAATGTCAGAATGGGCTTGAAGGATATCCTCTGTCACCGTTAACGCTGTCTCTAAGTCTCCCTTGGCATCTTGCTGTGCAACAATCTCAAAATTTTTCCCTTCAATCGCTTCCATAAATCCTTCGATTCGATCATTAACTGAATTCATTGTTGGACTATCAAGGATAACTATGTTTCCTCCATCTGGAAAATTCTTCACTAAATCTTCTCCAGCAACTTTTCCGGCATTCTTATTATCTGAACCTACATAGCTCGTTATATATTCCATATCTTTCACTTCTGCATCGTAATTGATGATTGGGATATTCGCTTCCTTTAACATCGCTAATGCTGGTCTAATTCCTTCCCAATCAACAGGATTTAGAAAAATTGCGTCTATTCCTTGAGCAATCATATCTTCAATTTGATTAATTTGAAGCTCCACATCCATAGCAGGATTGGTCGTAATTAACTTATCTCCATTAGCTTCTACCTTATCTCTAATTGCTTTTTCTACTACTTGAAAATACGGGTTATTTTGTGTCATCGACGTATAGCCAAATACATATTGATCCTTTTCACTACTAGATTCTTCACTCGTATTACATGCAGCTAACCCAAAAGTTAGTACCAATGTCAATAATCCAATCAAAAACTTCTTCATACATATCCCCCTTGTTTATAGAAGTAATTTTATATATTAAAATCACCATTGTGACTTAATATCCGGATGCCAAATACATTTTTAAGCGCTTACATTTAATGCGTATTTAGAAACACTTTTGATTTTCACCAAAACTAATCAAAGGCTATTTACTTTCTATTCACATTTCATTCCATTTATTCATTAAAAAAGTTTCACTCATAAAAGAAATTTAGAAAATTATTGGTAGAGTTTTTTTAATAAAGATGGATTATATTGTAATATGCTAAATGAACATGTTCGTATAAATAACAATTAATAGAGAGGTTCTATCAATTGTTACTACATACGACTAATTCAACTCCACTGCTCTGAATTAACTTACAATATTCATTAGAGGGGGTTTTGTCTGTGATAATTCGATTTATGTTTTCAAGCGAGGTTATTTTGTGCATAAATTGAGTGTCAAATTTGCTATGATCTATAAGGAAGGTTATCTCTTTTGATTGCTTTATTACTTTTTGCTTAATCTCCACTTCAAAAATATTCGAGTTACTGAAACCTTGGTTAAGCGTGAAACCAGATGCAGCTAAAAAGGCTTTATCAAAAGAAAGATTGTTTAATGTTGAAATGGCAATTGGTCCATAAAGCGACGACGTGGACTCTCTTATCATGCCACCTAAAATAATTTTTTCCTTGTTTTTCCCATGAATTTTCGAAGCAACATTCAAGGCATTTGTTGTGATGGAAAGCTTTGCATCAACAGGTAGGTTTTTAACAAAATATGGAGTGGTCGTACCTGCATCTACAAAAATGCCGTCCCCCTCCTGAACAAATTTGACCGCCTTTTGCCCAATGAGTTCTTTTGCCCTTCTGTTTAATAATTCTCTCTTATTAATGACAATATCTTCAAAAGCGAGAATCGCACCTCCATATGTTCGTTTCAAAAATCCTAATTTCTCCATTTTATCAAGATCCCGCCTAATCGTCATTTCGACCACGCCAAATGTTTCTGTAAGGTCTTGAATCTTGATCTCTCCTTCATTCAATAGAAGTTGATAAATTTTATTTTGTCTTTTATTTAATTGCTGCAAATTTTCCATATTATGCAGTTCTCCCTATTATGTTCTTTACACCAAATGTTTGAATCAAACATTTTTTTGTTAACTAAACACATAATAAACGGAATTGCTATTTTTGTAAATGCTTTCTTTTCAATTTTTTAAATTTTTTATTTGCGTAAACTCTAGTTGTAGTATGTACCCAAAAGAATCAACTTCCAGGAAAATTTTTCATGATTAATAAAGCGTGAGTAACTATACCCACGCTTCTAACCTTATCCGCTTAATCAACCATAAGTCTACTAACTGCCTCAAACCCTTTTGTCTTTTTAAAATTCATCTTGTGTTCAAAGTTTTCTAATGCATCGGAGCAGTCAATATTAGCAAAATTTAATCGATTTAGTTTTCCTTTGTCCAATTTCACAGAAAGAATAGTGATTTTTTCCATATATCCAGTTACAGTGTTTAAACGATTATCTATTGCATGTATGTAGACAGTATGTAGTGGCAATAGTGCAAACATATCACGGGCAATTCTTAATATACAGCTACAGACATAATCTTGCTGAATATCATAAAACTTCCCCTTCGGCATTTGCTTTCTTGATAATTTTCCAGTCTTTGTTAAAGATAATTGTTCTTTTGGAACGACATCCTCCGCATTTACTTCAAATTCGATTTCCATTACTTTCGGATCACCACAACTGAATTCAAATCCACTTCCAAATTCCGTTAAATCATCCAAAGGTGCAAATGCTTCAATGACTTGAAAATAAGTATCAATATCCCCTTCTAACACCTTTGTAGCAATCTTTACATCGCGCTCCCAAGTAAGATAATCCTGTTTATCTTCCTCTCTAGCAGCTATAACCTCTTCTCGTAACTTCTGTTCAGCAGATTGTCGATTAAAAAGCTTGGTAAGAACTCCTGGTTTATAATTTTGAAGCTGCTGTAAAGCTAGTTTTTCCTTTTCTCCCATTTCCCCACTAGGCAGGTGATAGGGCGCATCTGCCCCTCTTACTTTTATCCAATTAACAGGATCATCTGCTTCTATATGAATACTATGAATTCTTTCAATTGTATTTTCGTATGCTTCAACTGCAAGTCTCGCCTGCTCTAATTCATTCAGTTTATCTAATTCACGTTGCCTTCTATTTATATCCGCCTGCCTTTGATAGGCCGACGACTTTCTATTCCTGCCACCTGTCGTGGTATAAGATACACCAGTTCCTGGGATACTAGCAGTCACTCTACTGCCGGTTCGAGAGTTCACGCTATATCTAAGCCCTTTTACACCAGCGCTTACCCCAACACTCTTTTTTCCAACATTCACCCGAACACCAGGAGCTATTTTAAAGCTCTTTCGAAAACCAAAGCCCATATTTAAGACCTCCCTTTTTCCATATTATAACATAAATAGATGGTAACTTCGATTCTATCTAGGTTAGAAATATCAACATATTGCTTTAGAGCCATATAGAAAGAATCCCCTATTAAGATTGCTATAATAGGGGATTCTTTCCATCCAACTTAATATTATGTATAAAGAAAGACAAATAGTAAACTATTAAAATTCCTTTGATGTCAGTGGCAAGAATAGCTTAACGCCTCTTTTGTTAAACGGAAAAATTTTTAAATCTGCAATTAAATGACTGATATATCCACCAATACAAGTATAGTATACTCCCTGGATGCCAATGGAGTTCTCTACATTTGCGGCAATGATTCCAAAAAACACAACACCCAAAATAGAATGAGTATAGCTACGATGAGAAGTAAAGGATGCAATCATAATATAGACTCCTAGAAGAATAATCCATCGTTCCTCAACAGAAAGTCCTCCCATCAGCACGGCAATCCCTGTTATTGTCAGCATATGTTTTTGTTTAATTAACGACGCGATAAACAAAATCATAATACCTATCCCGACCCCCATCCACCTCTCTACTGCTACTTTCTCGAAGAAACTATATAGCACCATAAGTATTCCGATTACCTGTGCAGACAATTGAATCATTTGATGAGGTAACGTAATTTTACCACGAAGCTTCCCGTCAATATCCAGATCAGGCATTAGTCCAGAAACGGCTCCTAAAGTGACACACACTAATGTCTCTGTTGGTGTGGATTGCACGGTATGAGCAACAATAAATCCTGTTGCTGATCCAATTACAGCATGTGATGTTCCATTCAAGTTGATTCCACCCCTAATATTTAATAGTTAATATAACATTTACTATTCTACACCAAAACATTTGTTCTGTTTAGAGGGAAATTAATAGTGGAATATATATGAAAGAAAGAAATAATTAAATCGTATAATAGATTCTTTCTCTCACTTATGTTACACTTCACTTCAAAAGGTGGTCATAATGATGCAGGAATTACAATTTGAATCGGCCTGGGACAAACAAATTGCCCCGCAAGATAGAGAAAATATAGAAAAAATCTTTAATGAAACAAAACACATAAACAGTTCAAGCGTTATTTTTTCTCCTATCCGAGAAGCAATCAATCATAAGGATGCACTACTTGTTTCCGTGTTGGTTCATAATTTCGCGGAATATCCCCTAATCTTTCAAAATACAATATTGTATTACAGTGTTAATGATGAAGTGATTGCAGAAAAGGAATTCACACTGCCAGACCTTGTCATTCCTTCTCATGTCAGTATGCCATGGACATTTATTTTCCCAAAGGATAGTTATAGAATGCAAGATTCGTTTAAGCATGGGAGATTAGAGCTTAAGTAATAATAGAAAATAAAATGGGGTGTTAATGAACTGACCTAGCCAAATGAGACATATATAAAACACCTACCCATATTAAATTTAACACTTTTTCATTAATTTGATATTGGTTCTTTACTGGAAATAGTTCAGGCACTTTGTCACTTTACTTGGAGCCTCTGCGGGCATAGATTCTTTAGCCAGGAAGCCAGATATCTCAAAGAGAATCTGGCTTAGCCATAATAGGCTATCATGCCCGCATCTCCAAATAAAGTGCATGTCTTTTCTACATGCAAAGTGGATAACCCCGAAATCCTTTAAGCTGCCTTTAATCCAAATTCTATTGGAGTTAAGTAGCCTAATTTTGCTTGAATCCTACCCTCGTTGTAATGATGAATGTACCCATCTATTCTAGAAATAACTTCTAAATTAGCTAGGGTATTAAACTTACAATATTGGAATTCCTCTGTCTTTAAATTTGAATGAAATGATTCAATCACCGCATTGTCCCAACAGTTCCCTCGTCTGGACATACTACCTACTAAATGATGTTCCTTCAAATAATTTTGAAAAGTAT
>NZ_JVDT01000171.1 GCF_001076885.1 Bacillus sp. 522_BSPC | reverse complement strand
AGTCGCAAGTAAAAGAGTGAAAGCCGCAAGCAAGAGTGCCAAAGCCGCAAGTAAAAGAGTGGAAATCGCAAGTAAGAGTGCCGAAGCCGCAAGCAAGAGTGCCAAAGTCGCAAGTAAAAGAGTGGAAGTCGCAAGTAAGAGTGCCAAAGTCGCAAGTAAAAGAGTGGAAATCGCAAGTAAGAGTGCCGAAGTCGCAAGTAAGAGGGCCAAAGTCGCAAGCAAGAGCATGAAAGTCGCAAGCAAAAGTGCCAAAGTCGCAAGCAAAAGTGCCAAAGCCGCAAGCAAAAGTACCAAATACACAAAAAAATCACCAAAATTCAAAGGGAAAGACACGCCGTTAATTACAATAATCCTATAAAGCTCAAATAAGGATAAATAAGTGAATGAACAAAGGCTGCTTTCCCTTTTTTTCCACTAGGAATTCTATATCTTTACTATTCAAGAAGGAATAATTCTATATTCTTTGAATAAAATCCCATTTAGAAGTAAACATTATAGGTAAAAATGCTAAGAGGTGTACAGTATGGCACATAAAATAGAAGCGCTTCTCGATTATATTAAAACAAGATTTGACTCAGAACCGAAATCGCAACTGCATATTGGAGAGGCAATGGGCTTATGGACATATCAGGCTGCAATTGCGGATGAAATTCCTGTATTGGAAATGGCGCTTAATACGACAACAGATGATGTGTTAATGGAATTAATTAATGAGGCTAAAGAATTAGCAACCGAGCAACGTAAGATTTTAGAGGAATTTATGTTAAAAGAAGGAGTCCCACTTTCCAATTCCGCTGAATCGAAGCCCAAGTCGGATCCGAATGCTATTCCTTTTGGCGCTAAATCGACGGATTTGGAAATAGCGAACTTACTAGCAGCGAAAGTGACGAGTAATATTGTCATGTGCGCTACAAATATCACACAAAGTGTCCGCAGTGATGTTGGGTTAATGTGGATTCGCTTCCATACAGAGAAGAGTATTTATGGGATGGATTTGAAAACGAAAATGAGAGAGCATGGATGGATCAAAATGCCGCCAAGCTTCTATCCGCCAGGAGCACCCCATCAGTAATTCACAATTTTCCTGTCCTATGCTATAGTGATAAAAGAATGCCTCTCCCAATCTAACGAGTGCAGGAAAGGCAATCTATCTAATTTAAAATGAAGTTTCACACAATCTAGTGTTGCGAGCACTAGATTTTTTTTGAAAAAAATCATGCTTCATGTAATAGCCACCTTCACGTAAGTTCCATCCTTCAAATGAATATCAACAAGTGGTTCAGCAAGTGACACAGCTTTAAGCTCTTTACTTAAAGTCTTCAATAAAAACTTTATTTCCGTTATATTCGTATAGATCGCATCAACTGTATTATTTTTTCCTTTGTGGTGAGTAAATTTCCATAACTGTTTCGATAAGGCAATATCAAGGAATGGACTCAACAGAAAAAGAGGGAGAACAAGGGAAAAACGTTTATGTTTATCGGTTTGGACAATTACCTTTACCATGTCTTCCACCACTATTCCACATAAATATTGATACTGTCGCCATTTGCTAATTTAGCATTTACAATTTCGCCGACTAATTCGCTATCAATCGCAGCAAGTAATAATTCTACATCGATATTTTCTGTATAGGTTTGGGATTGAGGAATTTTGGATGCTATTCCAATTCCCGTTTGAAGCAGTACTTTCACAAGTCTAATCGGAACATTTATATTTATATTGTCATTTGTTTCTGAATGGACACGTACTTTAAGTAAGCGGTTTAGATAAGGGCTATCTTCAAGCAGTGGCTTTTTTTCTATTTTTTCCTCGAATGAATTGATTAGTACAGCTGCTTGGTCTGATGTTAATTTGCCGTTTTCCACCATTGTTAAAATTCGTCTTATTTCGTCATTCATGTTTCATTCCTCCTTAAAGATCCTTCATTAATCGGATAGCCTCGTCCGCTGTTATTTCATTCATCTCTAGCTTTTCTAAAATATCTGCTTTTCTTTGTCCCTCTTTGGTGCTTACTTTTTCTTCTTTTGCTTCTTCACCTGTCATAATCTCAATAATATCATCCAGTTTTCCTCGGACAGTTGGATAAGAAATACCTAGCTTTTTTTCGACTTCTTTAATGCTTCCTCTTGAAAGAATAAAGGTTTCAATAAAATGCATTTGCTCCTCTGAAAAAGAGTGCCATTTGGACAGATGAAATCGATTTTCAATCGTCGTATGACAATTAGTGCATTCAAGTTTTGTTACATGGAGTTCATGATGACAGACAGGACAATCATTTATAACTGGATAATTCATACTAAATATCAACCTCCTTTCTATGATAGATTAATTAATTTTCTTAAATAAGTCAATTATATGATTGATAAAATTAATATAATTATATCTATTTGTTAATATTGTTTATTTTATATGTGGAATTTTTTCAAAGTGAGTATGGTTTTCGATGAAACTTTTTGGCTAAGTGATGCGTAAGGAATGATATAGTGTAATAAAGGAAAAAATTTCTTAATTAGGAGAGATAGAGATATGGGGAATTTCTTTGCGTTTGAGGATTTTATTGCATCAGGGGATATCCTGTTCGCCATCGTACCACTATTTATTTTGACGATAACTGTAATCATCTTCGTTATTATTGTTGTTAGGATCGTTAAAGGACTTGTAAAGTGGAGCAAAAATAACAATCAACCTCGTCTTTCTACACCTGCAAAAGTAGTTGCGAAAAGAACGAGTGTTCATGGTGGGGGAAATACCCGTGCATATAATCACTATTATGTTACATTTGAATTTCCGAGTGGTGAGCGTACGGAATTTCAAGTAAATGGCGGACAATTTGGTATGCTGATAGAAGGAGATAACGGGGAACTGCAATGTCAAGGAACAAGATATCTAGGCTTTACTAGAAATGAGCCCATAGGAGAACAAACACAATGAGCTATTCTTTGCATAAGATAACCGAAGAAGTGGCGAGGGAGATCCTTAGCTGGACATATTTGCCGCCATATGACCTATATAATAGTGAAGTAACAGAGGAAGCATTACAGGAGTTTGCGGAAAATCCGTACTATGCCCTTTATAAGGACGGAGCATTAGTTGGATTTTATTGCACAGGCTATGCAGCGCAAGTTCCAATCGGCTATTTTTTTCAGGCATATCCAGAAGGGTACCTTGATATTGGCTTAGGTATGCGCCCAGATTTAACAGGGAGAGGACAGGGAACTGCCTTTCTCCAATTTATTATCGCTTCCATCGAGACAACTCAGCCTTTGCGCCTAACTGTAGCCGCCTTTAATAAAAGGGCAATTGCTTTATATGAAAAATTTGGATTTCACAAAGTGTCTTCCTTTACGAATGCGAATGATGTAGCGTTTTGGGTAATGACACGAGAAGAGTAAAAGATTTAAGCTCTGGCTGCTAACCAGGGCTATTTTTATAAAAAAAATGACATTTGTCACCTAATATTCCTGACATCTGCGACTAATCAGCCCTCTTTTTGCAAGCTACAATAAAGATAGAATCTGGAGGTGGGAAGCTTGCAAACAATCGTAGAGCTAAAGAATGTAACAAAGGAGTTTCAGCAGAAGAAGGCAGTAAATGACGTATCTTTTTCAATCAAACAGGGAGAAATGGTGGCAATCTTAGGTGCGAATGGAGCAGGAAAGACGACGACAATGCGGATGATGCTTGGGTTAATGAAGCCAACAAGAGGCACTGTTTCCCTTTTTCAAAAGGATCCCAAACACAAAGAAGTATTGGAAAGGGTAGGTGGGATGCTGCAGGAAGTCAGTGTGATGGATAGCTTAAAAGTAAAGGAATTGATTCAATTAATACAAAGCTATTATCAACATCCTCTTGAATTGTCCTCTTTATTAGAACTAACAGGTCTTCATGAAGAGGAGTGGAATAAGCGAACAGAAAAGCTTTCAGGTGGCCAGAAAAGACGTTTGAACTTCGCACTGGCGCTTGCAGGTAATCCAGACTTACTGTTTTTAGATGAGCCAACTGTTGGCATGGATGTTACGGCAAGAGAAAATTTTTGGAGAAAAATCAAAGAATTAAATAAGCAAGGAAAAACAATTCTTTTTACAACACATTACCTGCAAGAAGCAGATGAAGTAGCGGAAAGAATCATTATGATTAATAAAGGCGAAGTAGTTGGTGACGGGACACCTGAGCACTTAAAGGGAAAATTGACGAAGCCAAGGGTGAGATTCCAAGAGAAAATTTCATATCCCATCGATTTTTATCGGACTTTGCCATTTGTTGCAGAAGTGCAAAAAGAGAAGGAAACGGTAACCCTTGTCGCAACAAACGCTGATCAACTGCTAAAGGAAATCTTCGATAGGCAACTGAATATCCATCATATTGAAGTAAAGCTTGGTCGATTGGAAGAGGTTTTTTCACAGCTAATGGAAGATACGAAGGAGGTAGACAGCAATGAACACCTTTTGGATGCAAAGTAAAGCAGAGACCGTTCGAATACTTCGGAATAAATACTATATTTTTTGGTCCTTATTAGTTCCAGTCCTCTTCTATTTTTTATTTACAAATATTTTTATAGCACCCAGAGAAGATGACGGGCTATGGAATCTACATTATTTAATGTCGATGACGACATTCAGTATTATGGGATCAAGTATGATGACGTTAGGAATTAAAATCGTTCAGGAAAAAGCAGAAGGTTGGACGATATTTTTAAAGATTACGCCACTCTCCCATTTTATTTACTATGGTGCAAAAATGGTTGCTCAAACAGTGATTCATTTATTTTCCATTCTTGTTATATTTACGGCAGGAATCCTCATCAATGACGTGAGTCTTCTTTTTTCACAGTGGCTATTTTGTGGTATCTGGATTCTGTTTGGATCTCTTCCATTTCTAGCTCTTGGAACAATTATTGGCACGATTAAAAAAGTAGAAACAGCTTCAGGAATTAGCAATCTATTATATATGTCTATGGCGATAACTGGGGGAATGTGGATGCCAATTGAGGTGTTCCCATCCTTTATGCAACAAGTGGCAAAATGGGTTCCTTCGTATCATTTTGCCAACGGAGCATGGGAAATAATCAGAAATCACTATCCATCTTTTTCTAGTTATCTGATGATTATCGGGTACCTCGTTCTATTTATGGTATTATCAACTTATATTGGAAAAAAAAGAGAGGCGGTGTAAGAAGATATGGATACCAAGAAGAAATTCGAGCTTTTTCCAAGAAGGTTTGGCTTTTTCCCCTATATCTTTTTAGTCTACATATTGATTCCGGTTATGCAGATGATAAAGGAAGATGGGACGAAGCAAATAATTGGTTTTCTTCTTGTGCTTATATTTCTTCTTTCATACCGGCAATTGTATACGCATATAGAAGAGAACTCCTTTAATTATTGGCTCGTTATTCAAATTTTGATCGTACTGATTTTTAGTATCTACTATGATCCTAATCTATTATTTATGGGCTATTTCCCAGCTAATTTCATTGGCTATTATTCGGGCAAAAAAAATTTTTATTACTTCTATAGCCTTTTGGTCTTTTCAGTACTTTTTCCAATCGTCATTAGTTGGAATGCCATCAATCCTTACTCCCTTATTTTTATGGTTCCGTTCTTTATTATCATGCTAATCTCTCCTTTTGGAATCCGCTCGATGAATCGGCGCATGGATTTAGAAAAACAACTGGATTTAGCAAATGAACAAATTAGTTATCTAGTAAAAAGAGAAGAACGAATGAGAATTGCTCGTGATCTGCATGATACGCTTGGCCACACTCTATCTTTGCTGACACTAAAAAGCCAGCTCGTTGGCAAAATGGCGAAGCCGCAACCAGATAGTGCGATGAAAGAGGCGAAGGAAATGGAAGAAATTTCTCGTGCGGCATTAAAACAAGTTCGTGAGCTAGTATCTGATATGCGGGCTATAACCATCCGAGAAGCAATAGTGGAAGTTCAAAAGACGTTACAAACTGCGGGAATTGATGCAGACATAACCATCGAAATGGAAGATGGCGAGGTAGCCCTTTTAACCCAGAATATTATCAGTCTCTGTTTAAAAGAAGCTGTTACTAATATTGTTAAACACAGTGATGCAACGAAGAGTAAAATAGCTATCCAACAAGATCCTGGGACAGTCGGGCTAACTGTTCAGGATAATGGCAAAGGCTTACATATCGAACAGTCCCACGGAAATGGATTAAAAGGAATGAGAGAGAGACTGGAATTGGTAGATGGAAAATGGAGTATTGCATCTAATCACGGAACGACTATTCACATTGTCGTTCCGATTATAAGAAAGGAAAGGCAAAAGGAGGAGATATTATGATTCGAATTATTATCTCAGAAGACCAGAGAATGCTCAGAGGCGCATTAGGAACACTGCTTAATTTTGAAGAGGATATGGAAGTTATTGGCCAAGCGGAAAATGGCAAACAAGCATTAGAGCAGATTTCCGAACTTAAGCCAGATGTTTGCTTATTGGACATTGAAATGCCTATTAAAAGTGGTCTTGAAGTCGCAGAGGAGTTAAGAGCATTAAATTCCTCTTGTAAAGTGGTAATTTTAACAACGTTTGCAAGGCCTGGGTATTTTGAAAGGGCGCTAAATGCCAATGTTCATGGCTATTTATTAAAGGATGGTCCGAGCGAAGAGCTTGCAGAAGCGATCCGAAATATTATGAATGGAAAAAGGGAATTTGCCTCCGAATTGATTTTTGGCAGTATCGGAAAAGATAATCCATTATCAAAGCGAGAGAGAGAAGTATTGATTCTGGTGGAAGAGGGGAAGTCGGTGAAGGAGATTGCTGCAGCCTTATTTTTATCTACAGGAACGATTCGCAATTATATTTCAGAAGCAATTAGCAAATTAGGGGCAAAAAATAGAATGGAGGCCATAGCAGAAGCGAAGCAAAATGGCTGGTTATAAACGCCTCTTGCTTCGCTTCTGCTTTTCATCCTTATTTCCCACTTCGAATAAAGTTTAAGTGCCATCTTGTATAAACCAATGCAACTGCATAATAAATTCCTGAATACCATAAGCTCCATCCACTGTAGGTAATGAACCCAAAGTAAAGAAGGGCAGACTCTAAAAGAATAGAGTAGGCAATCCAAGCGAAAAAATAAGGAATAAATCTTTTAACATCATGGGGCATAAAATTTAAATAAATGATTCCATGGGTGGAACCAAGTGTTAGTTCAATAAAATGAACAGACAATTGCACGCCTTTTGGTCCAAGCTCATACAGATGGAATACAAAACTTAATATAATATCTGAGCTTAAATTAATTAAGCCAACGACAAACCAAGTCACATATATTTCCACTTTTGTAAGATGCTTTGGCATAAACCATATGATGATTATAGTAACAAGGAAACAAATATAAGGAAACCAAGTCATAATTTCACTCCCGAAAGATACATAAAATAAGTATGACCTAGTTGGCATTATTTAAAACGAGAAGGATTAAGAAAAAAGGAATCATCTATTTGTTAAATGCATATAAAAACAATAATCGATTTTAAATGATTCAATAATTTTCAAGTTTTTAACAATTTATTTCCTTATTTTGATAGAATGGTAGTAATTATCCTTTGGGAGGAACAAATATGGTAGATAGTCAGAATATCCGCAAGGGAATGGGATATGTCTTAATAAAGCTAGCAGGAGCTGGGTTTGCTGCCACACTCTTTTTTTGCTATATGTTTTTATCCAGCTTTGATTTATATTTATTTTCCCATGAAATCAAAAATCCCTTCTTTTGGATTGCTTTTTTTGGTGTGGGGATTCTTGTTTCTATGATAATTGATCGTATAGCAAAATATTATCCGAAACTAGAAATTGTATTGTATCTTTTAGCAGGGCTTTGTCTGTTTTTACCGATTGTGTGGAATGTATACCCTTTAATAGCTGCAACCATTGGCTTGATTTGCTCATTATTATTCTATATAGGAATTAAATTAGCGGCAAAGCTAAACGCATTTAAATGGACATTTGCCTTTACGCCTATTCTCTTTCTTTTGTTAACGATTCCTGATTTTACAGTAAAAAAAGAATGGAATACGGTCAGAGGCGATCAGTCCTATGAAGCCTATTTTTCTTATTTTAACGGAGAAGATCATATCCCAGTTAAAGCAAAAAAAGGAGAAAAGATAACAATCTACATTGATTTTACGAATCGCAATGGCGGTGGATTTGGCTATTATTTAATAGATGAAAAGAATCGGAGGATAGGGCTGAGTAATGAGGAAAAGTCCGTTTTAACCTTTGAGGCAAAAAACACAGAAACCTATATGCTCATTATTACCGGCGATGGATTGCAAGGTGGTTTTGAGGTGAGCTGGAAGAAAGAGTGAGAGTAAGGATGAAAAAAAGAATGTTACTAGTGGGCATAAGCATATGTATCCTTATGCTATTTTCCTATTACCAAAATAATAGTCTATCTACCTCAACCTTCAAGCTTTCATCTGAAAAAATAAAAGACTCGATTAAAGTAGTGCAACTATCGGATTTACATAGTAAACAATTTGGAAAAAATCAAAACCGTTTAGTAAGGAAAGTAAAAAACTTAAATCCTGATATCATTGCATTCACAGGTGATCTTGTTGATTCGAAAGACTATGATGAACAGAAAAGCATGACATTAATGGAAGAGCTTATCCAAATAGCCCCAACCTATTATGTAACTGGAAATCATGAATCCTGGTCAGGAAAATTCTCTGACTTAGAAGAGAAATTACGGAAAGCAGGCGTGTATGTCTTAAGAAATGAACAGGTGCTAGTGAAAATAAAGGAAGAAACCGTGAATCTTATTGGGGTAGATGACCCAACCTTTTTGTCAGGTGAAGAGGAACTATCCGAAATTATCGACAGCCACCGCTCTGAGGAACATTTTAATTTGCTGCTGTCCCATCGACCAGAGTTGTTTTCCCTCTATGAAAAATTGGATCTAGTCTTAACTGGTCACGCCCACGGAGGGCAAGTAAGACTCCCGTTCATCGGCGGAATAGTCGCACCAGATCAAGGCTTTATGCCCGAATATACAGCCGGCATGTATAAAAAAGAAGAAACGGTAATGATTGTTAATAGAGGTTTAGGTAATAGCATAATTCCCCAGCGGATTTTTAATCGACCAGAGATTGTGGAAATAGTATTAGAATAAGGAGCTTTCCTTAGAAGAATCGATCTTCTTGGAAGGCTCCTTTTTACGTTATGCTTTATCTGTCACAGGATATACGGTGAAAAAATCAGCATAGTCTACTAGATGAAAGTCAGCAATTTCACATTGATTTTGGAACATACAGGTTTGAATCCCTAATTTATTTGCCGGAATTAAATCCAATTCTCTATCACCAATCGCTAAATCAATCGAATACTTCGTATGTAAATAGTGATAGGAATCTACTGCAGGCTTCCTAGGAAATCCATTCTCCAAAGTTACGATTTCCGCAAAATATTTCTCCCATCCATAATGGCGAAGAAAATGAGTAACTCCCGCATAGCTTTTATGTGTCATAATCACATTCGTATCCGCTTTTTTTAAAATCTCCTCTACACCTGGAAAAGGCTTTACCGCACTTACATCGATTTCCTTATTCATAGTCTTAATCTCTTTTATCTGCTGTTCCGTTAATCCAAAAAATTGAATCGCATGGGAAAAGGAAACTTTTAATTCTTTATAAATAGAGTCCTTTTCTATCTTTTCTCCAAGTATCTTGTAAAGAACCTCTGTATAAGCAGGATATGTATCAAATAATGTACCATCAAAATCCCAAAGAATATTCATATAGGAATCCTCCATAAATGTTGTTTCTTCTATGTTAATATACTTAATTTGGTAAGTCTATTAGGAGATTGCTAGAGTGGGAGAGGAAGGAATAGGGATGAACGCAGGACTTTGGAGGGAGGAGGGGGAAAGTAGTGTTCATCAGAGGGATGAAAACCAAAAGCAGCGGAACCAAAGGAAAAAGTGGTATTCATCAGGGGGATGAAAACCAAAAGTAGCAGGATCAAAGGGAAAAGTGGTGTTCATCAGGGGGATGAAAACCAAAAGCAACGGAACCAAAGGAAAAAGTGGTGTTCATTAAGGAGATGAAAACCAAAAGCTGCAGTATCAAAGGGAAAAGTAGCGTTCATCAAGGAGATGAAAACCAAAAGCAATGGTATCAAAGAGAAAAGTAGTGTTGTGTTCATCGTTCATCAGAGACAATAGTAGTAGTTGTCCCTTCCCCATACGTAAAGGAAATGCCAAAAACCCAGTCCACCAAAATATCCCCCCTAATATTGACGGATAATCTAAAAATGTTTATTATATTACTAACGAAATATAATTTTGTTTATAAAATAACAAACAAAATAACGAGGTGTTTGTTTTATGGATGTTTCATCATTTTTTCAAAACGCAACAATAGATGAATTAAAAAAGGGATATATAGAGAAAGATGATTCGTTTCTTTGTCTTTTGTGTGGGGAGCAGGTAGAGAAGGGCATTATCTATCCAGTGGATGGCAAATTATATGAGGCGGAGAAGTTTATGAAGCGTCATATTGAGGGTTCGCATCAATCTGTGTTTCATTATTTGATTGGTCTTGATAAAAAGATGACAGGGTTAACGGAGCATCAGACGAAATTACTGGAGCTGTTTTATCAAGGGAAAAGTGATGCAGAGGTAAAAAAGGAACTGGAGATTGGCAGTGCTTCAACGATTAGGCATCATCGTTTTGCTCTGAAGGAAAAGGAACGGCAAGCAAGAAATTTTCTGGCGATTATAGAGTTAATGAAGGAAAAGGACAATCATGCCCCTAGTTTTGTCCCCATTCATCAAACAGCTACGATGGTAGATGACCGATACAATATTACGGAAGCAGAGCAGGAAGAAATAGCAGCTAAGTATTTTAATGCAGGAGTCTTGAGTAAATTTCCGATGAAACAAAAGCAAAAGTTAATGGTTCTTCGTGAAATAGCAAAGCGATTAGAAGGACAGGAGAGCTATTCGGAAAAAGAATTAAATCAGCTCTTACAAACAATTTATGAGGACTATGTTCTGATTAGACGATATTTAATTGAATATGGATTTCTTGATCGCAAGGCAGATGGAAGCCTTTATTGGTTAAAAAAATAGACTGTTTGAACTGACCTAGCCAAATGAGACATATATAAAACACCTATCCATATTAAATTTAACACTTTTTCATTAATTTGATATTGGTTCTTTACTGGAAATAGTTCAGGCACTTTGTCACTTTACTTGGAGCCTCTGCGGGCATAGATTCTTTAGCCAGGAAGCCAGATATCTCAAAGAGAATCTGGCTTAGCCATAATAGGCTATCATGCCCGCATCTCCAAATAAAGTGCATGTCTTTTCTACATGCAAAGTGGATAACCCCGAAATCCTTTAAGCTGCCTTTAATCCAAATTCTATTGGAGTTAAGTAGCCTAATTTTGCTTGAATCCTACCCTCGTTGTAATGATGAATGTACCCATCTATTCTAGAAATAACTTCTAAATTAGCTAGGGTATTAAACTTACAATATTGGAATTCCTCTGTCTTTAAATTTGAATGAAATGATTCAATCACCGCATTGTCCCAACAGTTCCCTCGTCTGGACATACTACCTACTAAATGATGTTCCTTCAAATAATTTTGAAAAGTAT
>NZ_JVDT01000170.1 GCF_001076885.1 Bacillus sp. 522_BSPC | reverse complement strand
GTTTTTAAATATAGTTAAGTGTAAAAACTAAGTCGTTCCATTGCTCTACAGACGCACGATGCGCCGGGGAGGAAGCTGAGCCTCCTCACTGCGAGGCCACTGAAAAAGTATATTACCTGGTGAATCATTAGTTAGCAAACCATTCTAACTTAGTGTAGGTTTTTGTTTTCCGAGGCTTACCGCACGACTCACCGGGGCGAGCGCCGAGCCGCTTCACAGCTCACACTCCTGCAGGGTCTCGGACTTTCTCGCATCTCCCGTAGGAGTCGAGCGTCCTCCGCTCCATTTCACTTTGTTTTAAAACCTTGTTCTAAAACGAAAAACGAACAATTATGCATGTTAATCGCATAATTGTTCGACTTTGTTGCTAACTGAAATGTTTATGTCCCAGCCTCCTATTATAATCTTACACTAATACGCCTTCTTTATATTCTTTTGTTAATGTTGGCCAGAATTCTTTATTTGCTTCAATTAAATCATCAAGAACTGCTTTCGCTACTTTAGCAGAAGGTAAGGTTTTATTTAATGTGAATGCTTGTAATGCTTTTTCATAAGAACCTTCCACAATGGCTTGCACTAAAATTTTCTCCGATGCTAATTGTTGGTCAATCATTGCTTTGTAGAAGTAAGGAATGTCTCCAACAAATTCAGGTTTAGGACCATCACTTGTAATAAGCGCAGGCACTTCAATCATCGCATCATTTGGCAAGTTTGGAATTGTTCCATTGTTTTCTACCATTACTAAATATCTTTTTCCGAGGTTTTGAGCAAGAGATACTGTTACATCTACAATAAATGTTCCGTGTACACCAACTGCAAAGGAATCTTCTAAAATACCAGTCTCTTCATATTTATCTACTGTTTCAAACAATGTTTTTTCACGGCCATCCATTACTTCGTTCGCACGAGTGTATTCCTTATTTGAAGTTTCCACAATATGATCTGGGAACAGATAGTATTGTAAATATGGATTCGGCAGATATTCTGGAAAATGATCCATGATTAGTTTAATATTCTTAAAGGTTTTAATCCAGGAAGAATCTGCATGACGATAGTCAATTTTTGAAACATCTTCTGTTAGTAATCCATGTTTATATACATGCTCACGAATTTCTGGCAATCTTTCTACCCCATCAACTTTAATGCTTGTAAACCAGCCAAAGTGATTTAAACCAAAGTAGTCAACATCTAATTCTTCTCTTTCTACTCCGAGGATTGCTGCGATATTACGCATTGTTGCAACAGGCATATCACAAATGTTTAAGACTCTTGAATTTGGTCGAAGCTTACGAACACCTTCTGCCACAATGGATGCTGGATTGGAGTAGTTTACAATCCATGCTGTTTCTTTAGCATATTTTTCTACATAATCGATCAGCTCAATCATTGGAGAGATAGTTCTCAGTCCGTAAGCCAATCCGCCAGGTCCACATGTTTCTTGCCCAACTACATGATGGGAAAGGGGAATTTTCTCATCGAGTTCACGCATTGCATATTTTCCAACTCTCATTTGGGCAAATACAAAGTCTACATCTTCAAAGGCTGTTTGTGGATCTGTTGTATCAATGACTTTAATTTTATCTGTATATTCTTCAATGACGGCCTTTGCAGCTACGACTACTTTAGACTGTCTTTCTCCGTCAATATCGTAGAAGCGAATTTCAGAAAGTGGTAGATCTTCTAATCGGTCCATTAAGCTACGAATAATTCCTGGAGTGTATGTGCTTCCCCCGCCTGCAACTGCTAATTTATATGTTTTCATCTTAAATTCCTCCTAATTGTTGGTCTACTTGATCTCGAACAGATTTAACATTTAAACCATATACGACTTGGACATTATTTCCTGATTTGATAATTCCTTTGGATCCTGTTTGTTTTAATATCAGTTCATCTACTGCATTTGGATCTTTTAAAATTAGGCGTAATCTTGTATAGCAATTATCAACATTTTCAATGTTTGCTTTTCCGCCCAATGCATCGACAATAGTTGCCCCTAAAGCTGATGGCGAATCATTTGTCGTTCCACCAGATACAGCTGCCTCTGCATTAGCTAATTCATTTGTTTCAGCTGCTATCATATCTTCTTCACGACCTGGTGTTTTTAAATTAAATTTAAGAATTAAGAAGCGGAAAAGGATAAAATAGATAACTGCCATTAGTAATCCTACTAAGATAAACATTGGCCAGTTGGACTTTGTTGTTCCAAGCGGTAAATTATATAGTAAGAAATCAATAAATCCATTTGCGCCAATTGCATGTACATGAAAGATACTTAAGAGCATCATACCCACACCAGAAAGAACAGCATGTAGGACAAACAAGATTGGTGCGGTGAAAAGGAAAGCAAATTCTAAAGGCTCTGTTACTCCTAGTAAGAAGGAGGTAAAGGCTGCAGGAAGAAGAATTGCTTTTGCGATTGTTTTTTTCTTTTTATCTGCAGTTACATACATTGCTAGTGCTGCTCCCATAAGTCCAAACATTTTGCTTAAACCGCGAGCATCCCAGTTCACTGTACTGCTTAATACTTTAATGCTTGAGTCTGCCATTTCGGCAAAATAGATATTTCGGGCGCCATAAATAATTTCATTTCCGATATTTGCAACTCCACCTAATTCTGTGTAAAGAAATGGAGTATACACTAAGTGATGTAATCCAGTTGGGATGAGAATTCTTTCTAAGAATCCATAAATAAGTAATCCAACTACTCCTAAATTTTTAATGCCGCTGGCTACAGCTGTAATACCATCTTGTACGAATGGCCAAAATTCTGCGGCAAGTGCTCCTAAAATCATCGCACTAGGAATGGCTAAAATAGCTACAAAGCGATGTCCTGAGTATATAGCCATAACACCTTTGAATTCCGTGTCGCAGTATTTATTGTGCAAAATTCCAACTAGAGCACCTAGAAGAATTCCAGAAAAAACACCCATTTCCAATACTTGAACATTTAATACCATTGCTTGACCAGATAATTGCATTTGCTCTGGTGCTACTAAGCTACCAGTTAAACTTAATATTTGATGCATTGCATTTATGAAAATAACGAAGGTAACTAAGCCAGTTAAGGCAGCATATCCTTTATCTTTTTTAGCTAAGCCAATCGGAATACCGACAGCGAAGATTAAAGCTAGGTTTTGCAAAATCGATACAGCGGAGGAAGATATAAATTTCCCTGTATTTTGAATTAATGGATTTTCTAAAATCGGAATATATTGTGCTAAGTTTCCGTTTCCGAAAACATTTCCAAATGCGATAAATAGACCGATAATCGGTAGAATGAGAATTGGTGCAAATAAAGATTTTCCGAAGAGCTGAAGACCATTTACTACCTTTTTCATCTATAAAACCTCCCTTTGTTGGTAAGCGTTGTCATATCTTTTTAATAACCAAAGTATATAATTGAACAGGTAAATTTGAAAGGGTTTGCAAGGATTGTGTACAATGTCTTTCAATCCTGTAACATGTTACAAGGCTTAAGTGAAAGAAAGAGGATGTTCGATAGCATCCTCTTTCAACAGTGTATATAAAAAAAGTATTAATATTCTTTAACAATCCCTCTTTTAATCGCTACGATTAAAAGTAAATCAATGAGCATAAACATATTGGATTCAAAAGAGGTAACTTCGAATTCTTGTTGAGACTCAATGGTAGGATCGAGGACGGTAAAGACAATATCAGCAATTTTGGCGGTAGAGCTTTTATTGTTTCCGGTAAAAAGGATTGTTTTTACGCCTTTATCCTTTGCGATTTGCACTTTCTCTAGTACTTTAGCTGTTTCACCTGAGCGAGAAAAAGCAATGAGCAATTTGTATTTTTGAATATTATTGAGAAAAATCGCTCTACTGTCGCTTGTTGTTGAATTGGAAACATAATAACCAAAGAGCTCTAGTTTTTTTGCAAAATAGCTAGAAAAAAGCGTAGAAAAGCCTGCACCATAAAAGTAAATCATTTTATTTTCATTAATTTGCGCAAGAAATAGTTCGATGCTTGTTTCATCAAGGGAATCGATTGTTTGTTTATAATTTTGCTTAAAGGAAGAAACAGCATCTATCAATGGTTGATGAATACTATCTACATATTCTACTTCTTGATCAAGCATTTTTGTTACTTTTAAATTTAGGTTGTAAATAAATTCACTATAGCCACTAAAACCAAGTTTTTTACAGAGGCGGATAATGGTTGCTGTGGATACAAATAGATCATTTGCAGCTGCTCGAATGCTTAATGTTTCTCCTGCTAATTTCTTCTGGATAAGGAAATAGGTGATCTCTTTCTCTGCTTCTGTTAAGTTTTTATCATTTGCATAATCAAGAAACAGCATATCTATATTTTTCAAACCTCTCATCATTCCTTGTTCGTATTTTCGGCCTATATGTATCTCTTATTATAATGAATATATAGGGTATTATGTTTTACTTTTTTGCTGTGGTAAGCATAATTTAAAAAAGGATGCCAATACTACTAAACACAATGTAAATTCTGGAGGTTTTACTTCGTGTCTCAATCAAATATAAAGCTAACATCCTCAGAAATAGCTTCCCTGTGGACATCTTATATGAATAATTGTATGTCAAAGCAGGTTCTAACGCATATGCTTCAGCATGTAAAGGATCGAGAAATCTCTAATGCGATTCGTTTTTCTTTTCAGTTTGCCCAAAAACAAGAAAAGCGTTTTATAAAGATTTTTCAAAAAGATGATTTCGCCATTCCCAATGGATTTACAGAAACAGATGTTAATACCAATGCTCCTGCCTTATTTACAGAAACCTTTTGTCTAGCATATATTAATCAAATGGCGAAAGCAGGCTTATTGGCTTATGGAGGGTTCCTTGCAATGAGTACAAGGGAAGACCTCAGCGCTTTTTATCACCATGGATTACATAATACTTCCAAGCTTTATCATTTAACGAATTCAATATTAGAAAAGAAGGGTCTGTTAATTCGATCACCGCATACTTCCATTCCAAAGAAAATTGACTACATAGATAGCAAGAAATACTTAAGTGGTTTCTCTTTGTTCCATAAAAAAAGACCCTTAAATGCCGTAGAGGTTTCCCATCTTTTTATGAATACGCAGACGAACAATTTGGGAGTGAAGATTACATTAGCCTTTGCTCAAACTACCACAAATAAAGATGTACGGGCATATATGTTAAGAGGAAAGGATATTTCCCAAAAGCATTTAAAATTATTCATGGATGCTTTAGTGGATGAAGGAATACAAAGTCCAAATTCATCGGATATAGGGGTTACTGATTCTAAGGTACGTACATTTTCAGATAAATTAATGATGTTTCATATAAGCTTATTAAGTGCTTCTGGAGTTGGAAACTATGCATTAGCAGGAGGCGCTAGTCAAAGAAGTGACCTTTTGCTCAATTATGAAAGACTGTCCATGGAAATAGCTCAATATGCAAAAGATGGGGCAGATTTGATGATTGAAAATAGTTGGCTAGAACAGCCACCGCCAACTATTCAAATATAAACTTTCCCTATGGAAAGAGAAGTGTATGTTATGGGACGTAGGTAGTAATAGCGACAAACTTCCTGGAATACTTTAAAAAAAGCCCAAACAATTATATGAATCATTTGTCGGGATTGCGTATAATTGTTTGGGTTTATCTTAAGCTGTTAAGGTTAATCCTCTAATCTTATGTCTACAGTTCCGTTGTATTTTTTTTACTGTTCCTTTTTACGGTGTGAGCGCTTTCCTCTAGTATATACATTACCGGTAATTGGGATGTAATATTCGATTCTCCTATATAAACTTCTGTAACATAATAGGCAATGTTGATATCGGAAATTTTTGCCAATTGGCAGTTTTTGCTATTGGTGATACTGATGATGTTGCAGCCTTCTAATTTTAATTGATTTGCAAGATGTAGTGTATGATCCGTTTCACCAGAAACAGATAAGATAATGGCTGTACTGTTTTTTAATTCTTTACTATTAATTGGATAAAAGGGGTCTTTAATAAAAGTAGAGAATTTTCCTAAGCTGGAAAAGTATCTTGCCCCATACTCTGCTAAAATTCCAGAACTGCCTGTTCCTACAAATATGACTTTATTCGATTGGTTTACCATTTCAGCTGTTTCATGTATGTACGTTTCGAAGTTCCCTTTCATTGTCCGTTCCAAAAACTCAGAAAGATAGTATTTTGTTGATTTTAAGTTTTCTTGTTCATTTCTATCTAAATATAATTTTAATTTAATCTTAAACTCGGAAAAACCATCACAGTTTAGTTTTCGACAAAACCTTAAAATACTAGAAGTGGAGACGTGTGTTTCGTCAGATAATTCTCTAATGCGCATGTAAATAACCTTTTCAATATTTTTTGTAACATAGTTATAGAGTAGCATTTCCAAATCATTAAAGGATTGGATCATTTCATTTGTGAACAAATTTCCCCCTCCTACTCTAAAAATTAGTTTTCCTATATTCACCATTTAGTATAAAACAGGTTGTGACTAAAATGTAACAAATTCCTACTGAAGAAAAAAGATACTAAGTGTTTATTTTTTATTGTATTATATTTGAAAGCGTATACAATTTAGAAGGAAGGCAGAATATGATGTTTTGGTTATGAAAATAGGGAGGGAATAAAATGAAGAAATTGCTATTAGTATGTGCAGCAGGAATGTCCACTAGTTTATTGGTAAATAAAATGAAGGATGCGGCAAAAGAGAAAGGGGTAGAGCTAGAAATTTTCGCGTTGCCAGTGTCAGAATGTCAAAAAGTTGCTCATGAAGTAGATGTCGTTTTATTAGGACCACAGGTTCGTTACCAAAAACCACAGGTAGAAGAGATTATAGCTGGAAGAGTACCAGTGGAAGTAATCGATATGAGAGCATATGGCACGATGAATGGAAAGGCAGTATTAGAAAGGGCGTTAGAATTAATAGCTTAATGGATATGCAATTTGCAACTAGAGAAGCCTGCAAAATAAAACAGTTTCTAACTGTGAATATAATGACATTTATTTGGGGGGAGTTTTACAATGGGTTTTATGGCCGCTTTTGAGAAGTTTGCGGAGAAAACATTAGTGCCAGTTGCAGCAAAATTAAACTCACAAAGACATATAGTTGCAATCCGTGATGCATTTATTCTATCTTTTCCTATTACACTTGCAGGTTCATTAATTGTCTTACTAAATTTTGCCGTTTTAGCTCCAGATGGCTTTATAGCTAAAATCTTATTTTTGCATAAATTATTTCCCAATTTAGCAGATCTACAATCTGTTTTCTCGCCGGTTCTAAATGGATCAGTTAATATTTTATCCATGTTTATTGTCTTCCTCGTTGCCAGAAATATGGCGATCTCTCTCAAAGCAGATGAATTATTAAGTGGGCTTACTGGTCTTTCTGTATTTTTTATAATATACCCACCATATACAAATGTAGATGGGACAAATTTCTTAACGACTCAATGGGTCGGTGCACAAGGATTATTTGTTGCATTAATTGTGGGGTTGTTAGTTGGAGAGCTTTTCAGTAAATTATCTAAATCGAAAAGGCTTCAAATTAATATGCCTGATTCTGTTCCTCCAGCTGTTTCTCGTTCTTTTAAGGTATTATTCCCAATTATTATTATTACTGTTTTGTTCGCTATTATAAACGCTTTAATTAATGCTATTTATCCCGATGGCCTGCACGGATTTATTTATGCCGTAATTCAGACACCATTAAAAAGCCTAGGCACAAATATCGTTTCTCTTGTTATATTAGCGATTGTTTCCAATCTTTTATGGGTATTCGGTATTCATGGTCCCAATACGATTGCTGCTATTCGTGAAGCAATGTTTGCAGAGGCGAATTTAGAAAACCTTAACTTTGTTGCGGAGCATGGGACTGCTTGGGGAGCTCCATATCCAGTAACTTGGGCGATTAACGATGCTTTTGCGAACTATGGCGGCTCTGGAATGACACTAGGATTACTAATTGCTATCTTTATTGTTGCGAAAAGGCAGGATTACAGAGATATTGGTAAATTATCGATTGCGCCAGGAATATTTAATATTAATGAACCAGTTATTTTTGGTTTGCCAGTAGTATTGAATCCGATTTTAATCGTGCCGTTTATTCTTGTCCCTGCCATTAATATTATTATCGGATATGTTGCCATTGTATCTGGATTAATCCCGCCAATTGCCTATTCTGTGCCGTGGACTACACCAGGACCGTTAATTGCCTTCCTGGGCACAGGCGGAAATTATATCGCGTTATTGCTTGGATTTGTGTGTCTGGCCGTCTCTACTCTTGTCTATTTGCCATTTGTCATAGCAGCAAATAAAGCCAATGCAGTAAGCTATGGAGGACAAAAAAATGATTCGGATGTCTCGGCTTAAAGTGTGAGAAAAAATGAATCAATATACTATCCAGTTTCTATGTGGACAAATAAACTATGTCCGTGCTTTTTTTGAAAATTATCAGGATGCTAAAGTTCAAACAGATGTAGAGATTCTAAATAATATAAAGGCAAACATTCAGGTAGAGTCAGCGTTAAATGTAACGGAAGTACAATCTTACTTAGAGCAAATTTTTCAACAATCTAAATATGGCTGTGCGTTGCATTTTCAAACGATAGTGATAGAAGGGGGAGAGTAATATACTGGAAATGATAGTGGTGTCCGAGGTACTCATTTAGTGGGTACCTTTTTTGATGGAAGGGGATTGTTTTTTCCATTTCTAGATAGGCAGGAATTATATTTTTATGCTAGAATGTATAGGATAAATATCGAATGGAATATATACTAGGTAAAATCTGCATCTTTCTTTTTATCTCGTATTACATTATAATTATTTTAACTTTAATTTTAAGCAGGGGGAGATTTCAATGGGTGAAGTCTCTTTCTGTTTGTTTGCGATTTTATAAAGAAGCGATTGGTTTTTACTATTAGCACAATTGGTGTATAGTTATTATAGATAATTTTAGAAGGAATAGGGTGTTGAAATAATGAGTGAATATCGAGTATTACTTTATTATAAATATGTACCGATTGAAAATCCGGAAGAGTTAACACAAGAGCATTTAGCTTTTTGTAAAGAGCTTGGATTATTAGGTCGTATTCTTATTTCCCATGAAGGGATTAATGGAACAGTTTCTGGTACGGTAGAGCAAACAGATAAGTATATGGAAGCGATGAGACAGGATCCTCGCTTTAGTGATACTATCTTTAAAATTGATGAAGTGGATGGACATGCTTTTAAGAAAATGCATGTTCGCCATAAAAAAGAATTAGTGAACTTAAGCTTAGAAGATGATGTAGATCCACTTGAATTAACTGGTAAGCACTTAAAACCAACAGAATTCTATGAGCAAATGCAAGATTCAAATACAATCGTAATTGATGCTCGTAACGATTATGAATATGATCTTGGTCATTTTAGAGGTGCTATTAAGCCGGAGATTGAAACATTTAGAGAACTGCCACAATGGATTAAAGAAAATAAAGAGATGCTAGAAGGTAAGAAAATTCTTACTTACTGTACTGGTGGAGTAAGATGTGAGAAGTTCTCTGGCTGGTTAATGAAAGAGGGCTTTGAAGATGTAAGTCAATTAGATGGTGGAATTGTGACTTACGGTAAAGATCCAGAAGTACAAGGCGAGCTTTGGGATGGTCAATGCTATGTGTTCGACCAAAGAATCAGTGTGCCAGTCAATCAAAAAGAGCATGTTATCGTTGGACGTGACTTCTTTACTGGTGAGCCATGCGAGAGATATGTAAACTGTGCAAACCCAGAGTGTAACCGCAAAATGCTTTGCAGTGAAGAAAATGAAGAGAAGTATATGAGAAGCTGTAGCCACGAGTGCCGTACGCATCCAAGAAACTTCTATGTTAAACATCATGGTCTTACTCCAGAACAAGTGGAAGCAAGAGTAAAAGAAATTGCTCAATGGGAAGAAGAAAGTAAAGTAATGTAATAAATAATAGGGGCTGTCCTTAATGGACGGCCTTTTTGTTATTTGGGATTGATTTGGCTGATAAAACGAAACAATGGCTGATAAAGGAGGAGTTTTGGCTGATAAAATGAAACAATGGCTGATAAAGGAGAAGATTTGGCTGATAAAATGAAACAATGGCTGATAAAGGAGAAGATTTGGCTGATAAAATGAAACATTGACTGAAAAAACGAAACTTATGCTGATAATGCAATAGTTTTGGATAATAAAAGCCAAAACTTAGGCTGATATCCCTTTTATTTGCGCGATATCAGCCTTCTTTGGTGTCAAATCTAATGAAATTAGTTTAATATCTTGATTTTTGATGGGGGTGACTGGTTACTATGAATAAATGCTAATAATTGTTCCGCCATATATTCACAAGGATACCAAAATCCCCCTTGAACCACTCCCTAATCATCCCGACAATTGCATTAGCCTGATAACTGATAGGAAGATTTCGGTTGATGTGTGAATCTACTAGTGCATACTCAAAATCTTCTTTATTCACATTCTTTAAAGTCTGATAAATATGCTGTTGGTGATCATATAGGAAGTCAGAAGAAAAAACTAGCTTATAAAACAAGGCATGTCTTTGTACATGTTCAAATATTTTAATTGATTTTGCTGTTAATTGGAGACATTAAAGGTTTCTAGATGTACATATAGAAAGTGATAAGCGCAAATTAAATCAGCAGGAACATCGCAGCTGATGAAGGCTGGACTTCTTACTAAAATATTTTTATTAACTGTTAAGAAAGTAGAAATTTTCTGAAGCCTACACGCCCCTAACCGGGTGCTCTCCGCTTATCTTATTGTCTAGCTCCAGCGAATACCGCCTAGCAAACTTTCAGATCTTCTCCCCACGATAAGTCAACATCGATTCACTAACGCTCATCGTGTTTCCTTTATATCAGTCGAAGTTCTTCCAGTTTGTACGGCGCCTCCGTTTTCTTATAATTCGAAGGTCTCACCTAACTCTAATACTTTCCCTTTAAATCCAAGTTCTTCAAGCTTGTTGACAAATGCTTTTGCGTCTTGTTCAATAACAGGGAATGTATTGTAATGAATAGGAATAATTAGTTTTGCTTGATACCATTCGGCTGCTTGTAGTGCATCTTCAGTTCCCATTGTAAAATGGTCTCCGATTGGTAGGAAAACAACATCTAAATTATGACGATCCCCAATCATTTTCATATCGCCAAATAGTCCAGTGTCTCCAGCGTGATGCAACACTTTTTCCTCTGCTTCAATAATATATCCAGCTGGCATTCCGCCATATAAGATGTTTTTATTTTCTTCATCAATAATCCCTGAGCTGTGGAATGCATGTGTCATTTTCACTTTTGCAAATTCTAAATCCAGTGTTCCTCCGATATTCATCCCAATTGTTTCCACGCCCTTCCATGACATATAGGCAGCTAATTCTGGATTAGCGACAACCGGGGCATTATTTGCTTTAGCGATTGGTGCAGCGTCGAGAATATGATCCATATGAGCATGTGTCAAAAGAACAGCATCTACTTTCATTTCCTCCACTTTAGAAACTGCGGAAGGATTGCCACTAATAAACGGATCAATAACCAATGATTTTCCTTCTGTACTAATTTCAATAGTGGATTGACCATGATACGTAATTTTCATACAAAATCATCTCCTTAATTCCACAAAAATGTGGATTATTGTCCATTTTAGATTAAAACAGAGAGAGGGAAAGTGCCAAATGATATGCTTGTCTGTTGCTTTCATAATATGTCCTCTGCAGTAAGAAGTATTAACACTACTTTATAAGGAAATACATTGTCAAAGGAAAAGATTATCGTTGCTTCGGCTGGCACAAAGCTAGCATTATAAAAGAAATAATCGTGATGGATAGTACCCAAATCCAAGCCATTCGCATATTTCCATTATCGATAGCAACATAAATAGCGGTAGGCAAGGTTTGTGTTTTTCCAGGAATATTCCCTGCAAACATTAAGGTGGCCCCAAATTCTCCTAGCCCTCTGGCAAAGCTAAGGATACTTCCAGAAAGGATAGAGTGGGAAGCAAGTGGAATGGAAATGGATGTGAGTACTTTCCATTCATTTGCCCCATCGACTCGTGCTGCCTCCTCGATTGAGCGATCAATTTGAATAAATCCTGCTTTAGCTGATTGATACATTAAAGGAAAGGATACGATAAATGCAGCAATTACTGCAGCCCACCATGTAAAAATGACAGGCTGATGAAAGATCCATTCGATTACTTTACCGAGGATACTATTTCTACCAAACAGAACGAGTAGTAGGAAACCAGTAACAGTTGGAGGAAGAACGATTGGCAAAAGTAAACAAGTTTCAAGCAATGCCTTTCCCTTAAATTTTTTTCTGGCTAACTTGGCAGCAAGTATTGTGCCACTAACTATGACGACAATAGTGGCAACCAGAGAAACTTGTAAGGATAGGCAGAGGGGGGACCAAAAATTTGACCATTCCTCTTTAGTTAACAATAAATCCATCTTCCTCGAAAACCTTTAAACTAGTTGGTGTTTGCAGATAGTCATAAAACGTTTTTGCTGCCTCGTAATTTTTGCTGTCCTTGATGATGCCAATCGGATAGACAATCGGGGAATGACTTGATTCCTCCGCAGTGGCAACGACTTCTACAGAATCAGATGTCTTTGCATCTGTTCCATAAACAATCCCTGCTGCCACATTGTTTGTTTCAACATATGACAATACTTGACGAACATCTTTTGCGGTAATGATATTCTCCTGTACTTTTTCCCATATGTGAAGAGTTTGAAGCGTCTCTTTCGCATAATTTCCTGCGGGTACTGATTCTGGTATGCCGATGGCGATTTTTTCCTTATCTAATGTTTCAAGATCAGCGAAACGATTAATCGTTACATTAGATTGTTTATTTGTAATCAGAACTAAATTGTTTTTTACTAAGTCGATATGATCGGACTCTTTAATCAGTCCATCGTCAACCAAAAGATCTAGCTTATCCTGTGCAGCTGAGAAAAATAAATCAACCGGTGCTCCTTGAGCAATCTGTTGCTGCAAAGCTCCTGATGAACCAAAGTTAAAGGTTAATGTAATGTCTGGATGTTCCTCCTCGAATTTCTTCTTGATCGTATTTAATGAATCTTGCATGCTTGCTGCTGCAGAGATCGTTAAAGAAAACGTTTCTTTTTTAGAGGAAGAGGTATTTTCTCCATTATTGCTACAAGAGGCTAAAATCAATAAGGCTAATAATAGGAGGAATTTACTGTACTTTTTCATCGTACCTCTCCTTTATTAAAAATATCGCTTAATGATGCCTTTTCTTGTTTACTCAAAATGGATAGTGGCTCTCTACATATTCCTGCATTAATATTATTTTCTGTTAGTACATATTTGATGGCTCGCAGTGTTCCTATTTCTAAGATGGTATGCATGGTTGGCAGTAGTTTAGACAATTGGTCTTCTGCAAGTTTCCATTCATTATTTTTTCCCAATTGAACAATTTGTTGTATTTCTTTTGGAAAAATATTTCCTATTATACTAGTGATTCCGTCATAACCGTTTTGCATATTATCTAAAAGATGAATATCGAATCCAGTTAACACGGAGAAGGAAGGACCAAGCTTATTTTTTACTAGAGGTGCATTGCTAGGATTACCTGCTTCCTTTAAAGCTTGGATTTGCGGGCAGGACTCTACTAAATCGTATAAAGTAGTTAATTCTAAGTTAAATCCAGTACGTGATGGATTATTATAGAGCATAATTGGTAAATCAGTCACAGCACACACTTTTTTCACGTATTCAGCTGCTTCTCTTTGGCTCATTCGTAAATAAGGAGGAAACCCTAGCATAATTCCATCTAGATTTTCTCGTTGGGCAGCTTCCGCCAATCGAATAGCGTCAGATGTTCTTACAGCAGCAACTCCTCCGATAAGAAGGAGCTTTTCTTCTCCAGCTAACCGTGCTTCTCGTAAGAGGGTTATGCGTTCCTCGATGGACATCGAATGCTGCTCTCCTGTTGAACCACTGATAAGCAGTGCAGGAACCTGATTTTTTTTATAGTAATCTATTAAAGAATAAATACCGCTTAATGAGAGATTTTCCTTATCATCAAACGGGGTAACCATTGCAATGCTAAATGGAACAAATGGATTTTGTTTAATCATTCTTCCTCACTCCTTTTAAAATAGATTATACTTAAACTATTCAATAGTAAAAAGAAGGCTGTTTAATAAAAGTCTTTCTATCAATTTATCTTTTTCTCGTTTTGAAATCAATATGAAATGTGAAGGGAGCAGGTTTTTTGTGGTAAAAGTAGCGTTGAATTATGCGATAATGCTGGAACAAGTAAAAAGTAATGGATATAAGGAAGAAGCGATTATACAGGCTTTGGAAAGCAAGGATCTTATTTTTTTTCAAAGCTGTGGTAATGGTTTGCCTGATTGGGAAACACTTTTCTCCTATTATGAAAAAAATAAGACAGGCGTAAAAGCGATTATTGCAGATGAATATGAAATAACCTTTTTAACAAAGGGAACGTTAAAAAGACTTTTATCATTAAAATATCAATTAGTAGAGGGAAGAGACTTTGAGGACCGAGGAGAAGTATTGGGAACAATCACTTTATCGAAGGAATCCTTTCATTCCTTTACATCGATTTTAGCAAAAAATTGGACTTTTGTCGTATTGGAAGAGAATACATACAATGTTATCTTTGATATTAAGTTATCCGTAATCGATTAAATGAAATTAGGACAAGTGGTTGTTATTTTTACGATAAATCTTTCTTTATAATATAGAAGGAGGTAGAAATAGCATATATGAATAGAAAGAGGCTAATGAAGATTAGTCCCTTTTTTTACAACAAAAACAGAACATATGTTCCTTTTGGGAGGCTTGAGTATGAAGGAATGCCGTTCTTTTCAATCAGAGGCTTTTACCGCGTTCTTGCAGGATAATAAATCATTATTAAGCAATCCAATTGTAAAAAGCTTTTTGGAAAAAAAGATAAATTTACTTCTATTAAAAAAGGCGATAGAATTCCCAACAAAGGAAAATAAAGAAAAGCTGGATGAAGCCTTTAAAAAGCATTTTTTTACCATTCGATTTACTGCGTATATTACTTCTTCCATGGAGTATAGCACCATTAATTTTAATAAAAACTTAACAATGTATCAGAAAAGATTTCCGTTAATACTTGCTGAAAGGGAAGCTGGGGGAGAGAAGGACATTACTCTATATGATAAAGAGGCTGAAATAGAAAGGATGGTGGAGAAGGAGGTCTTGCGAGCAAGTGTGGAGGAGTATATTGCAGATAAGATGATTTATTCAGCCATTCTTAGTTTGACCACTTCACAACGAGACATTCTAACCTATGCATATCTATATAAATTAACGGATACAGAAATTGCTCGAACAATTGGTACATCGCAACAATATGTTTCAAAAACACGAAAAGTAGCTTTACAACGAATTCTTTCATTTATGAACGGAAGGAGGAAGGTGGATGGAATTGATAGATATGACTCAATGGATGACAATGATCAGTAACTTTGGTTTTCCCTTAACATTATCATTATTTGTTCTGCTTCGATTAGACAAAAAAATAGATCAGCTTCTGAAGGAATGGAACGAAATGAAACCAAATCAACGAAAGGAAAATGGCAAATGACAGATATGTATACAATCGTAAAAAGAGCAAAAGTAGATCCTGAAATGTTAATGGAATTAATTAAGCTGTTTGAGCCAAAGGTCAATAAACTAATGAATAGGACAAATCCGAATGACAGGACGGATCTTTCACAAGAACTGAAAATCATGCTAATAGAGTCTGCTTATCAATATGATTTAGAAAGTATTCCGGGATTTTGGGAATTTAAAGATAAGTATACAAGCTAATAGTTGCCCTTTAACAGAAAAAATCCGAGTCCAATCTATAATCAACTTGGATAGAAAGGCTCGGATTTTTTAGAAAGATTACACTTTCCGTTTCAATAAACTATTTGTAATGGCATAAAGATGCTGTTTATAATCTCCATCAGGTAATTTATTAAGTTGTTTGATTGCTTTTTCAGTATATTTTTTAGCAAGGAGCTCTGCTTTTTCTACCCCTTTATATTTAGAAATAAGTTCAGAAATCTGTTGCATATCCTCATCAGTCAACGCGTCTTTTTTATCTAAAATAGGAATCAGTTCTTTAGGATTCGCTTGAATTGCATAAATGAGCGGCAAATTATAATGACCTTGTTTAATATCTGCCAACACAGGCTTGCCTAATGTTAAGCTATCTCCTTTATAATCTAGAATATCATCCATAATTTGAAAGGCCATGCCGATATAATGTCCCATATTCCAAGCGTTCATAGCGAGTGGTCGGCTAGCTTCACTTTCTATAGCACCGGAATAGCAGCTTACAGCAAAAAGCTGGGCAGTTTTTCCAGAGATTCTTGTTAAGTAATTTTTAACCGTCACTTTAGATTGATATCGGGCATTTAATTGATCTAATTCTCCGCTTAAAATTTTTTCCATGCTGCGAGCATTAAATTCTAAATGAGATAGAGACGTTGCGTGTTTAGATAAAATCGTAAAACAAACGCAGAATAGATAATCACCTGCATAGATGGCAAACTTATTTCCATTATGAGCATGGATTGTGGGAATATTATGCCGTGTAGGTGATTCATCAATAACGTCATCATGGATTAATGTAGCCATATGCAATGTTTCCAATGCAGCTGCAACTGCTATCGCGCGGTTTTTGTCTTTAGAAGGACCTACTTGTGAACAAAGCAGGGAGTAAGCAGGTCTAAGTAATTTGCCACCTGAATAGATTAAATCTTTAATCGTTTTTTCTACTACTTTGTCACGAACACGAATATTGCTTTCAATTAATTGAAGTACTTTTGACAAGTCATTCTTTAATTCCGGATACGTATCCCACATTTGATGTACACGCATACTCTAACCTCTTTCATTACTAGATTCGTTTATTTCCGATAAATCTCTATAATATTGTAGTTTTTCTACATGTGTGATTAGATAGTTGGCAAGTATTCCTATGGCTATTCCTGATAAGATGCCGATAAAGGATAAAATAGGCAAATATAAAAATACAGTCCATGTTTGTGCAACAAAGCTTGCAACAGCTAATTGACCAATATTATGGAGAATAGCCCCGGTGGTACTTACTCCTATTAAGCTAATTCGTTTGGTGCCAAGCTGCTTTACACTCCACATGCCAATAAAGCTTAACAGAGCCCCGCTTGCACTATACATAAAGGTAGAAAGCGTTCCTCCTAATAGTGTCGCTAAGCAAAGGCGAATCGCAATTACTTTAAATGCATCTCTTGTAGGAAGTGTGTAAAGAGCTAAGCATGTAATAATATTTGCTAATCCAAGCTTTGCTCCAGGTGCAAAGGCAAATGGAAATGGAATAGCCCGTTCTAGTAAGCTTATTATTACAGCTTGTGACGCAAGCAGTGCTATATATACAAGGCGTTGATTTTTCGTCATATTCTCAACTTCCATTCTTGCGGATGTTATTTTTCCTATAAATAAGTTGATTGTAGGTTAAATAAATACTGATACCTATTAATCAGTATAGGACAAAAAAGAATAGAGTGAATTTTGATCTTCCTCTTCATTCAAAGGAATAAACCCTATAGTCAAATAAAGAGCTTGGAGCAAAAAGCAATCAACTAATTTCAAAGCTTAGCTTTTAGACATGATCAAGGAATAAATTCAATTAGCTTCTTTTTTCTCCTTTACTGATTCAGGAGGATTGCTAGAAACATGGAAAATAATGCATTCTCTATGTTTCTAGCATATTATTTCATTACTTATAATCCTTATAAATCGCTCGTTCTTTTCCATACCACCAGTCACCTAATTTTCTTTGAAGGAACGGAATAACCCAATAATCTAATCCAAATGTACGACCAGATCCGTTCATCAAGGCGATTGATGCTGGCAATGCCCAAACTTTATCCCATCCAAGCATTGCAGTTAGTGTAAACATTACTAAGAAAGCAGCACTCGCAGCATTTGCTAACCATGTGAATAAACCAGCTAGAATTGCTAATCCAATTGCTAATTCAATAAAGATCATCATTTTTTGCATAAATAGTGCAACTTCTGGTGTTGGCAGCATGATTTTCATAATCCATTCAAACCAGAATGGCATTTTGCTTAAAATCGGTGTCGCAAAGTCAGTAGAAGTAGCGGCTTCACTCGCACCGCTTGTTGCAGTTTGTAGCCATTCAAACGGCATTTTTACACTAGTAGCTGTTAGCCAAGAATCTTCTCCTAGACCATTGAATAGGTTTGGAACCTTAGACCAGCTAGAGATAGAATCTTTCCATGTAGATTCACCCCAAAGTTTTGCACAAGCTTCTATTATCCAGAAACCTGCAACAAAGACACGTAAAGGTAAACTCCAAAGAACATTTCCATAGCGTGTTAAGAAGTCACGGAATATATTACGTTTATCTTTTGTATGGAAAAACTCATGCATCACATATTGGTACATATAATAGCCGCTTCCGATGCCAAAGAAATAATATAGATTAACCATATGTTTCATGAAGTTTGCAAACCAACCACTTAAATGCATACCACTTAAATTCGCAACACCGTATCTAGCTCCGATTGATACCATTACCCCGTGGTATTTCCCTTTATATGCTTCTTTTTCGCCGCCGCTAATCTCTGCAATGATATTCTTTGCAGCTGTTAGAGCAGTTTGTTCAGCAGCTTCAACAATTTGAGGAGTAGGCTTTCCAGGCTCTTCTTCAAAATATGCTAAGTCACCAACTACATATACATCTTTATAATCTTCTGATTCCATATGAGCATTTACTTTTAAACGTCCTGCTCTTCCTGCAGACATACCATAATCTTTTGTATCAGAATTTGCGCGAACCCCTGCAGTCCAAATAAGCGTATAGGTTGGAAGCTCTTCGCCGGATTTTAAAACAATAGCATCTTCTTTTACTTCAACGATTGGAGAGCTTTTTAGGATCTTAACGCCTTGTTTCACCATATAGCTTTCTGCTTTATCAGCATCTCTGCGCTCAAGCATATTTAATATAGTAGGAGCAGCTTCGACCACATATAAAGTAATATCTTCTGCGTCTAATTTATAGTCTTTCGCCAATCTCTCTTTCCATTCAATAAGTTCCCCAACCATTTCAATTCCTGTGAACCCAGAACCACAGACAGTAAAGGTTAGCATTGCTTTTCTAGTAGCTTCGTCATGAACGTTAGCTGCTTTACGAACGATTTTCTCAATATGCTCTCTTAATCTAACAGCATCTTCCCAAGACCAAAGGGTAAATCCGTTTTCTTGTACTCCAGGTGTGCCAAAATCATTTGGTTCGCCACCCATTCCCAAGATTAAATAATCGAAGGAAAATTGTCCGTGTTCTGTCGTTACTAATTTACTTTGATAATCAACATGTTTAACATTGTCTGTAACTAATTTCACCTTTGTGCGATTAAATAAACGACGTAAATCAAATTGAATAGCATCTGGTTCTACTCTGTGTGCAGCAACCTCATGTAATTCAGTCATCATTGTATGATAGGAATGTCTATCTATAAGTGTAATGGAAACCGAATCATCTTTTTTATACTTTTTAGCAAGCTTTTTTGCGGCATGAACGCCTGCATAACCTGCTCCGATTATGACAATATTTTTTTTGTCCATTCTTCCTATTCACTCCCTTAATTGGTTAATTTCTTTCTTGTGAAGTTTTGAACAATACTAATATAACAATGTGGTTTTTATCTGTCTATGGACTTCATAGAATGTATACATTTAAAAATTACGGTTGTTCACATTTTTGCAACAATTACGAACGAATGATTTTTGTCATAAATTCTCCATATTTTAAAAGGTCACTGATAAACACTATTACGACAATGATTAATCCGGAAATGAGCTGTTTTACAGGGTTTTGTACACTAAAAAGTCGATAGACAGTAAGAGAATGCAATGATAAAATGACGATGTTATAAATGTGAAAAAGTTCACATTTTGAAATAAATGGCGGCTTTTAGGTAATCAACATAAAATAGTAAATAACTATAATGTGATATTCATAGAAGGGAATGGGTTTAATGAAAAAATTAAAAAAGGCGGCGATTTTGTTACTTTCCCTCTTTTTATTAGTAGGCTGTGGCAAGCAAAAGGATACAGACACAGGGGTAACGAGTACCCCCTATAAAAAAACGGAATTCTTAATGGGAACAGTAGTAACCATTAAAATCTTTGATAAAGATAAAGAAGAAGTATTGAACCAAGTATTCGATCGAATAGAGCTGCTTGCAAGTCAAATTACAGTCAATGAAGAAGGATCGATTATTGACGAAATCAATGAAAATGCTGGTTTAAAACCAGTACAGGTACCAGATGATATCTATCGTTTGGTGAAAGCAGGAAAAGATTATAGTGGATACTCAGGAGGCGATTTTGATATCACAATTGGTCCCCTTACTAATTTGTGGCATATCGGATTTCCAGATGAAAAAAAGCCGACTCAAGCAGAGATAGATGAAATCCTCCCTTTTATTAATTATAGAAAGATAGAATTAAATGAAGAGAAGCAAACCGTCTATTTGCCAGAACAAGGAATGATGTTGGACTTAGGAGGAATTGCAAAAGGGTTTATTACAGACGAAGTTGTGAAGGTATTAGAGGATAATGGGGTGAAATCTGCCATTATCGATTTAGGCGGAAACATTTATGTAAAAGGAAAGAATGCATCAGGAAAGCCTTGGGAAGTTGGTGTTCAGGATCCATTTTCAGACAGAGGAGAAATGGTAGGGAAAATGGAAGAAACGGATACATCCATTGTAACATCAGGAATATATGAACGTTATTTGGAAGTTGATGGTGTCAAATATCATCATATTCTTAGCCCTAAAACAGGTTATTCTGTAAATAATGATGTTGCGGGAATAACCATTGTTTCTGATAAGTCGTTTGATGGGGATGGATATTCGACAACGATATTTATAAAAGGAGTAGATGAAGGATTAAAAGCAGTAGAACAAATGGATGGAATGGAAGCTATTTTTGTAACAAAAGATAAGAAGGTTTACTTAACATCGGGACTAAAAGATAAATTTACTTTAACGAATGATAAATTTGAAATAGCGAACTAATAAGGAAGAGGGAGGCGTAAGGCATGTCGATTCGTTCATTTTTAAAGTTAGTAGAAATCCAAACAAAAATAGCTAGTGTTTTTCCGTTTTTCATCGGGATATTATTTGTATTATACCGATACGATGCATTTCATTTGAAAAATACGCTTATATTCTTTAGCTCTATGCTCATCTTTGATTTAACAACAACAGCAATAAATAACTATATGGATTATCGAAAAGCGAAAAGTGATGAATATAGGAAAGAAAAAAACGTGATTGGGCAGGAAGGGATAAAAGAAAGCACGGTTATCGCAACGATACTTACGCTCTTTTTAATGGCAACAGGGTTGGGAATCTGGCTTAGTATCGAGACAGACTTACTTGTACTTTTAATTGGATTTATATGCTTTTGCATTGGAATTTTGTATACCTTTGGGCCAATTCCCTTATCAAGAATGCCTTTAGGAGAAGTGTTTTCTGGAGTTACGATGGGGTTTGGTATCGTTTTTCTAACGGTATATGTAAATGCCTTTGATGTTGGAATTGCCGCTTTGACTTGGGAAAAGGAAATGATATTTCTCCAAGTTAACCTGATAAAAATAATAGAAATCATTATTGTGTCTTTACCATGTATGTTTACGATAGCAAACCTTATGCTTGCAAATAATATTTGTGACGTAGAAGAAGATATTAAGAATCATCGCTTTACCTTGCCGTTTTATCTAGGCAAAAAATATTCCTTATGGCTGTATAACGGGCTTTATGTAGGATCTTTTGTTGCTATTTTGATTTCAGTCTTTCTACATTTACTACCAATAATAGCGTTATTAAGCTTAGTTGCTATTTTACCAGTATATAAGCATATGCGGATTTTTAATGAACTCCAAGTTAAATCAAAAACATTTAGTTTAGCTGTGAAAAACTTGATTATTGTTAATGGATTTCTAGTAGTGTCTTTAGCAATGTCTTTCATTATTAGATAAGAAATTTACTGATCACTAAGAGACTTGCACTTTTCTATTTAGGGATAGGGGGGATTAGTTTGGGTGTTGTTTTGGAAGTGGAAGGATTAAGCTTTCGATATGATAAAAAACAGGACAGGAGCAATATATCAGATGTTTCCTTTCAATTAAGAGAAGGGGAATGGACCGCACTTATTGGTCATAATGGAAGTGGTAAATCCACGTTAGCTCATTTGCTTGTTGGATTGCTTCAACCTGATGCAGGACAACTGAAAATAAACGGAACAGTTTTAAGGAAAGAATCAGTATCTTGGGATATCGGCATCGTTTTTCAAAATCCTGAAAATCAGTTCATTGGAACAACGGTAGAGGATGATGTTGCTTTCGGACTGGAAAATATAAATATGCCATATAAACAAATGAGAGAAAGAGTGGATAAGGCATTAGAAGATGTTGGAATGACCGAGTATCGGATGGCAGATCCTTCTCAATTATCAGGTGGTCAAAAACAAAGAGTTGCAATCGCAGGAATGCTTGCATTGCAGCCAAAGGTGCTCATTTTGGATGAAGCTTTTGTTATGTTGGATCCGAGAAGCAGAAAGGAATTAATGGACACAATACGTAAGTTAACAAACAAAGGAATGACAATCCTATCGATTACTCATGATATGGAGGAAGCAGCCCATGCAGATAAAGTTATGGTCATAAAGCAAGGGAAAGTAGCGAAAATAGAAAGTCCTTCCCAGCTATTTTTCACCGATTCATCACTTGAAAAGCCCTTTGCAGAAAAACTAAGAAATGCATTGAAAAATAGAAAGTGTAATGTTCCAGAAAAATATATGACAGAAGCAGAAATGGTGTTATGGATATGCAAATCGAATTAAAGGATGTGTCAGCAAATTATCAGCTCGGACCAATCCGTAAATCCAACGTATTAAATACCGTAAATCTTACAATTGAATCAGGGACTTTTACAGCGCTCATTGGAAGAACTGGTGCTGGGAAATCTAGCTTGTTAAAGATATTAAATGGCTTGCTTCTACCGACAAAAGGCAGTGTACGTATTGGAGAAACAGTCATTAAGCAACCGTATCCTAAAAAGGATATCCGGAACATTCGTAAACAAGTGGGAATGGTCTTTCAATTTCCAGAGTCCCAATTATTTGCTGAAACAGTGGAAAAAGATATTTGCTTCGGGCCCATGAATTTTGGCGTGCCTTTAGAAGAAGCGAAAAAAACTGCTAAAAAGATGATTGAGTTAGTGGGGCTAGAGCCATCCATTTTATCAAAATCCCCGTTTTCCTTATCGGGGGGGCAGAAAAGACGAGTTGCAATTGCAGGGATTTTAGCAATGGAACCTGCTGTGCTTGTTCTAGACGAACCTGGTGCTGGATTAGATCCACAGGGAAAAAAAGAAATTATGTCTCTCATTTCTAGTTGGCATCAACAAGAAGGCTTAACTACCATTTTGGTTACGCATGACATGGAGGATGTAGCTTTATACGCTGATCGTGTTATTTTAATGGATCAAGGAAAAATAATAAAATACGAAAAAACAAAAACGATTTTTACAGATTCAGATTTACTAGAGAGTTGGGGACTTGAATTGCCACAGGCTCGGCGCTATCAAATAAAAATTGAACAGGAAACAGGAATGAAATTACCAAAGATATGCCTAACGTTAGATGAGCTAGCAGATGCTTTGGTTATGGTGGGATTGGTATGAATAAATTAATTTTAGGGAGATATTTTCCTGGAGGATCATGGCTTCATCGGTTAGATGCTCGGGCAAAAATGATTTCAGTCATTTTACTTATAGTGATGCTATTTATAGCAGATAGTTGGCAAGCCTATTTATTTTTATGGCTCATCACATTTTCTATCATGCATTTATCACAAGTTCCATTTCGTACTTATGTACGGGGAGTAAGACCAATGATTTGGCTTATCTTATTCACAGTGGTATTACAAGTGCTATTTACTTCTGGAAGCAACGTATATGTAACTATGGGACCAATTACGATTTCAGAGTACGGCTTAATAAATGGAATTTTTATCTTTAGCCGTTTTGTCATGATGGTATTTTTATCAACGGTCTTAACATTAACAACGAAACCAATCGATTTGACAGATGGGATAAATAAATTATTATCACCATTACGCTTTGTAAAAGTTCCGATTGATGATATAAGCATCATGCTATCTATCTCCTTACGTTTCATTCCTAATTTACTAGATGAAACCCAAAAGGTAATGGATGCCCAAAGAGCAAGAGGTACAGTGTTTGGCGAAGGTTCATTATTTCAGCAAATGAAAACACTAGTGCCAATTTTTCTTCCTTTATTTGTTAGTTCGATAAATAGAGCAGAGGATATGGCTAATATGATGGATGTAAAAGGATATCGATCTGGAATAAAAAGATCTACTTTTCGGAGAATCAACTGGAAAAAACAAGATTCATGGTGTTTATGCAGTGTACTGTTCATTGGAATAGTCACATTATTATTAAATTGATTTTTGATTTTGAGTAAGGATTGTCTGTCAACCGATGTCGGGTGATGGGCAGTCCTATTTTATTTTTGGAAAGGGATAGAGTGGGACTTCTGAGCCCGGGGAGTGAGAAAAATAGGAGGAGACGGTAACAGAGAAGCTTTATCTAAGCCCGGGAGCCAGAAAAACAGGAGAAGACGGTAACAGAGAAGCGCTCTCTGAGTCTGGTAACAAGAAAAACAGGAAGAAAAGGTAACAGAGAGCCGTTCTCTGAGCCCATTAACAAGAAAAACAGGAAGAAAAGGTAACAGAGAAGCGTTCTCTGAGCCCATTAACAAGAAAAACAGGAAGAGAAGGTAACAGAGAAGCGTTCTCTGAGCCCATAAGCAAGAAAAACAGGAAGAGAAGGTAACAGAGAAGCGTTCTCTGAGCCCGTAAACAAGAAAAACAGCAAGGGACCGTAACAGACAGAATTAGCTTCCTCTGCAAAAGACTACCAAACAAAACATACAGTCAAATTCCATTAATGGATCACCACCTCATTCCATAAAAATCATCCATGTATATCGAAAAATAACTGGAAATTTACAATCATTTACCATTCTTTAAAATAGATTCAACGATTTATTAACAAAAGAACCATATACTAAATTTGTAAATAGCCCAGATAGATAAAACTTTGAGGTGAAAAAAATGCAGGCTAACAGGAGTATCCATATTTTAAAAGAGATATCAATTGTACAAGCAAATAAACTTACGTCATCAAAAAAAGTTTCCTCTTATCCATTTTTTAAAAGAATGATGGATCTCTTTATAGCAAGTATAGGTATTGTGATTTCACTCCCATTCATTCTATTGTTTGCTATTCTTATTCGAGTAGATTCCCCAGGTTCACCCTTCTATATTCAAAAAAGGGTCGGAAAGAATGGGAAATGCTTTCGTTTAATTAAATTGCGCTCGATGAGAAATGATGCAGAAAAAGATGGCGAAAAATGGGCGGAAGTAAATGATCCAAGAATTACAAAAGTCGGGACCTTTATAAGAAAAACGCGAATTGATGAATTACCCCAACTATTTTCTGTATTAAAAGGCGATATGTCCATAATTGGACCAAGACCAGAAAGACCGTCTTTTACAGCGAAATTTAGTGAAGAGATTGATGGGTTTTCCAATAGGCTTCTTGTGAAACCTGGGTTGACAGGTCTTGCACAAGTGAATGGCGGATATGATATTTCGCCAGAGGAAAAGCTCAAGTACGATCTTCAATATATTAATAATGTGACGTTTACTTTAGAGATGATCATTTTGTTAAAAACAATAAAGGTTGTCTTAACAGGAGAAGGTGCTAGGTAATTGGACTCCATTAAAAGCAAAATTAACAGTGGAGCAAAATGGACTAGTATAGCGACGTTAGTCATTACTCTATTACAGATGGGGCAGTTTGTAATACTAGGTAATGCAATGAGTGCAAGGGAATTTGGCATGATAGGCATGTTGACAACCATCATTATTTTTGCACAGATTTTTGTCGAACTTGGACTAGGGGCAGCTGTTATTCAAAAGCATCATGCAACAAATAGACAGTTGTCCACTTTATTTTGGATCAATATTCTTTTGGGGATTTTAATCTGTATTGTTATGCAGGCTGCTAGTCCTATTATTGCAGATTACTTTCAAACAAACGAGCTAGAGGGAAAAATACGCCTGTTATCTATTGTTTTCTTGATTGCTCCAATCGGCCAGCAATCCCAGTATCTAATGCAGCGCGACTTATCCTTTCAGCTATTAGGAAAAATAGAGACGATAGCAACTATTTTAAGCTTTGGGCTCTTAATTGGTTTGATTGTTTTCACGAAACAAGACCCAATAAATGCGTATGTAATATCGCAGATTTGTCTCTATTCCTTGAAAGGAGTTCTTTTTTTTATTTGTTATCTTCCAAAGTGGAAACCAAGCTTTGTTTTAGATATGAAAGACTGTAAAGAATTCTTTTCTTTTGGGATATATCAGCTTTTATCTCGTCTCGTAAATCGTCTAGGTAGCAATGTAGATATGATTTTAATTGGGAGATTTATTGGAATGGAGGCATTAGGAATATATAGCTTGGTCTATCAAATAGTGACCATTCCTGTTCTTAAATTAAATCCCATCATAACAAGAGTTGCATTTCCAGTGTTTTCGAAAGATAAAAATAATAATCAGACATTAGAAACTGGTTATCTGTACATGACCAAATTATTGGCGCTTGTTTCTTTTCCGCTGCTACTCGGGCTTTATTCTGTTGCAGATATAGTTATTCCTCTATTTTTTGGTAAGCAATGGGGAGAAGCCATTCCAATTTTGCAAATTATGATTATTGTCGGGATCCTAAGAGTCCTTATGAACCCAAATGGCAGCATCATTTTAGCCAAGGGAAAGGCGAATATTTCATTTTATTGGGATTCAGGAGTATTAGTTTGCTACAGTTTAGCATTGCTAGCTGCAGTTCAAAGTGAGCAGCTGGAAATGGTGGCATGGACATATGTAGCTGTAAGCATACTGAATTTTATAGGTGGAAGAATTTTATTAACTAGAATGATTGGCCTTCAACTAAAAAGATATATCAAAGTGTTGCTGTTGCCATTTATTCTTGCAGGAGTAAGTAGTGTGATCGCATTTGTATTGAAAAATCAAATGATTTCGCTCCACAATAATTTGGTTTGGACGCTAATATGGTCTGTGTTGATAAGTGGGATCAGCTACTTCTTGTTATTCCTTGTAACAAAAAAGCTAGAGCTTAGAGGAGAGTATCAATAATCGCAGATAAACCTATAGAAAGAGGGTTACGTATCATGAAGGTATTGTGGATAACCAGTGTTTACCCAAGTGAGGAGAACCCTGGAATTGGAGTGTTTCATGAAACACAGGTAAGAGCACTAACTTCTTTAGGAGTAGAAGTAACGGTTATTAATCCTATTCCCTTAAATACATCCATTATTAGAGTATGGAAGAAAAAGTATCGAAAAAAGAATCTCCCCTATTTAGAAAAGCGGAATGGCGTGAAGGTATACAGACCAGTGTATAGAGCAACTCCGGGTCAACTTCGCTGGTTTCAGCCGGACAAACGGATTGCAAGAAGTATTCTTAACACCTTGAAGAAAGAAAATCTCCATTTCGATTTTATCCATGCTCATTTTGCAATGCCCTCTGGAGGTGCTGCCAGAATAATTGCTGCTGAATGTCAGAAGCCATGGCTTTTAACACTGCATGGAAGTGATGTTCATATTTATCCTTCTTTCAGTCGAAGCGCAGAACGGATTTTTCAAAAAACGGTTAAATCTGCAGATGAAGTAATCGCCGTAGGGAAGCACCTTGCGATAGCAGCAGAGCGAAAAACAGGTAGGGAATGTACCCCGTTGCCAATAGGGATTGATTTAACGACATTCAAGATAACGGACGCCTCGATATGGAAAGCAAAGCGTAAAGGGGAGTTAACATTACCGAAGAGTAAAAAAATCATTCTGTATATTGGACGCCTGGTGAAAGAAAAGGGGATTTTTGAATTAGCAAACGCATTGCCTTTTCTTCCAGCAGAATATGTAGTTGTTTATGTGGGCGATGGACCGGAAAAGAAAAGGCTACAAAGGCAGGAAATGTACAATGAACGATTGTTTTTAGTGGGGCAAATTCCTAATGATAAAGTGCGAGAATATATACTTGCAAGCGATATTTTTATTTTACCGTCCTATTCGGAGGGGGTGCCAACCGTTGTAATAGAGGCGATGGCTTTAAAAATCCCAATTATTTGTACGAATGTAGGTGGGATACCAGATTTATTTGGTAAATATTCTAATCTATTAATCCAACCTAAATCGGTACAAGATATCGTAACAAAAGTAAAAGAGTTAATGGCTAATCCGATTTTCTATGAAGAGGTAATAGAAGAATTATCCCAGCACGTCCATGCAAATTACTCTGTAGTTGATAATGCAAAAAAACTAATAGAGAAATATGAAGGATTAACAAATAAGTCGACAAATTCTACTTATGAAATAAATCACATTTGGGAGGAAGCAAAATGACCAAGGTTCTAGTTACAGGTGGAGCAGGTTTTATTGGATCACATATTGTAGAAGCTCTATTAGAAGAAGGATATGAAGTAGTCGTTATCGATAATTTTTCATCAGGGAAGTTTGATCATATTAAAGATTTGCCTGTTAAAATTTGTCCCTTTGATATAACCGATCCAAGAGTAATCGATGTTATTGTCGACTTACATCCTTCCTTTATTATTCACCAGGCTGCCCAAGTAAGTGTGGCAGAATCGGTTCATGATATATTGCATGATGAAAATGTAAATGTAAAAGGATCTTTGCATGTGATTCAAGCAGCTATTCGTGCCTCTGTGGAGAAAATATTATTTGCTTCCTCTGCAGCTGTATACGGAAACCCTATGGCGCTTCCTGTTACGATAGATCATCCAACCTTACCAGAATCACCTTACGGATTGACTAAATTAACTGTCGAAAAATATCTAAAGCTAGCACATAAATTTTATGGCTTATCCTATGGGATTCTAAGATATAGCAATGTTTTTGGACCAAGGCAGGATGGCAAAGGAGAAGGCGGAGTTATTTCTATTTTTGCTGATCGTATTCTTGAAAATGAGACGCCGATCATTTACGGTTCTGGAGAACAGACTCGAGACTTTATCTTTGTAAAAGATGTAGCATATGCAAATGTACTGGCATTAAAGCAACAAGAAAATGTTTGTTTAAATATTTCCTCAAATAATCGAATTTCTATCAATCAGCTTTGGGAAAAGATGGGGAAAATTAGCGGTTTTTCCTTTAATCCAATATATAAAGCAGAAAGAGCTGGAGATATTTTACATAGCATTCTTTGTAATGAGGAGACAATGGCACAATTGGAATGGATGCCTCGAACCAATTTAGAAAATGGATTGAGAGAAACCCTTTTCTCATCAAAAAAAGTTTTACAAAAGTAAGCGTAGAATAGGGAGGAAGGATTGTAGAAGTTTGGGAAATAATCGTACAGGAAGCAAAACAATAGGATTTACAGTCTTATTTATCGGTTGTCTTACCGTTTTATATGTGACAACGATGTATAAATTAACCTGGATACTTCCTATTGTAAGCATATGGATTTCTATACAATTAGGCGTTTATTTAAAATCAGTCATGACACTTGACCAATTATTCCGAAAGGTTATGTATGCCTTGCTGCTCTCTACCTTTCTTAACCAGTCCGTCATTAGTGTAAATGTTGGTGCCTTTTCTCTTTTTTTGTACAGAATATTGCTATTATTGGCAATTATTATGTACGTGTGCACTGCTTTATACAATAAAAGGCTGACGGTGGACTTTAATCGTAGTGGTCTGTCCTATATATGGTTATTTTTTGGTGGGTGGTTACTTTATGGAATTTTATCTGTTCTTTGGTCCCTCTCGATTATGGCATCCATTAAATATCTGTCCTTATTGATGATGGGGATAGCATTCGTTTATTTAGCAAGTATGACATTTAAAACAAGACTGCAATTGAAGTTCTTTTTGGCGGGCTGGCTTGGAATGACTGTTGTATTAGTTGGAATAGGCTTTGTGAATTATTTTTTCGCAATTCAATTGCCAAGTTCAGGGCTGTATGGAGCTTCTGTTCATAAACTAACCTACCCTACAGCTGTTTTTTTTAACCAGAATGATTTTGCTGTTTATCTGGGAATTTCCTTTTTCTTTTTCTTAGCTGTAGCAAAAAATGCTAAAAGAACCATGCTGAAAGGATCAACATTTCTTCTAAGTGTAATGGTACTTATTCTTCTATATTTAACGGAATCACGTGCTGCCATGCTTGCGGTAGTAGGAGGAGGGTTAGTCTATCTATTCTTATTGATACCGAAAAGGTGGAAAAAGTTAATTCTGCTAACTCTTTTTGGATTATTTGTATTAGGGAGTCTCTTGTTTGCAAACAGAGGGATTGCCAAAGTTCATTTACTTATGGACTCAGCAGGAGAATATGGATTCGATGAAGTGCTGCCATCAAACCTGGCAAGAATCAATCTTTTAAGGAACACCTTCTATTATTTACTAGATTCATATGGATTTGGTATCGGGGCGGGGAATATCCCTTATTATTTGGAGCATGAAAGCTACTTTCCAACTGGAAATGTCTATCAAGTGCATAATTGGTTTGCAGAAATTGCAGGGAATTTTGGTTTAGTTATTCTACTTGGTTATTTATTTGTGTGGATCTATGCATTTATAGGGTTCTATCGAATCTATCAAAGGACTAACAGCAGTACGGATAAAATGCTGTTAGAAGCATCCATGATTGGAATGGTCTCTTTCCTCATTTCTAGTATTAGTCCAAGTTCAGTGATGAATTTATATTTCCATTGGGTGTTTCTAGGATTTATTTTATCTACATTATCTGTTTATAAAAATAAAAAGCTAGAATCTTAACTTTCATAGCTGAAAGGGAGAGTTCGTTCGTGAAGTTCGGTTTATCACTTTTTACAGCCAGATTGAAAAGATACATTTTGACCTTATTAGTATTAAGCCTCCTTCTCGGAGCAATTGGATGGTTTGCACCAGCAGGGAAAGAAATTACAGATGTAAAAGCAGAGGCAACGATTTTACTTGGAAATTATGAAAATGAGTATTTGAACAATAGTGAAGTAATCGCGTCCTTATTAAGAAATGAAACGACTTTTAAAGAATATTTACCAGATGTTGAGATTGATAGAGAGCAACTCCGTATTTCTACCGATGCACCGACAAAAATAAGCTTTGCTTTGACTGCAATAAATGAACGAGAAGCATTGGATTCATTATCAGAATTAGTAACAGCTTTTTTAGAAATGGATCAGCGATATTACAAAGAAAAGGATGAAATTATCTCAGAAAGCATTAATCAGCTTCAGGAAAAGACCGTTTCAGAAGACTTGGTAGTAGATCAAGAGCGATTTTTATACGAGCTAAAAACGAAACAGTTAACACTTCAGCCAGCGATGCTAGTGAAGGATGTTATGGCAATTAAGGCAGATAACAGAGTATTTTCTCAACAAGATCGGGCGCTTTTAGGAGTTATGATTGGAATCATGCTCAGTTGTTTATGGATAATATATCCGGTGTTTATAAAATCTGAAACGGATTTAAAGAGGTGAATGTAGAATGACTCCATCTGTATCCATTATTATGCCTTCATATAATTGTAAAGAATATATATCTTATAGCATCGAATCAGTCAGAGAACAAACTTACACGGATTGGGAACTATTAATTGTTGATGATCATTCAACGGACGGAACGGTCGATTTATTAAAGGAATGGGAAAAGGCAGATGGACGCATTCGTATTTTTTACCAGACGGTGAATGAAGGAGCTGCTGTTGCCAGAAACATAGCACTAGCTCATGCCCGTGGAAGATACATCGCTTTTTTAGACAGTGATGATAGATGGAAAAAAGACAAGCTTGAAGCACAGTTAGCCTATATGATGGATAACAAATATGCTTTTACCTTTACTGCCTATGAGTGGATTGATCAAAAAGGAGAGTATTTAAATAAATATATTCGTGCTCCTAAGCGAGTTGACTATCAAACGATGCTAAAAAATACAATTGTCGGTTGCCTTACTGTACTAATTGATCGTGACCAAGTGGGAGATTTCCGTATGCCTAATATCCGCACTCGGCAAGACTTGGCAACTTGGCTAATGATTTTAAAAAGAGGATTCCGTGCGTTTGGCTTAAATGAAATACTAGCAGAATACAGGGTGGGAAATGAATCTATCTCCAAAAACAAATGGAAGGCAGCAAAAAATAATTGGCATGTGTATCGCCAAATAGAGCAGTTGAATTTCTTGCAGTCGTCTTGGTATTTTTCTCATTATGCCTATAATGCTATCCGGAAAAGACTGTAAAAGGTAAGGAGATATTAAAATGAGAACAATCCATGTTATTGTGGCGACTGGTATTTGGAATCTAGATCATTTAACATACCGTAGACATCGATTTGCAGAGTTCCTACAAAAACAGCAAGATACAGAGGAAGTAATTTGGCTTTGTCCAGGGCAAAAGCAAATGCCGGAAGTAACGAAATTAGAAAATGGCATTTATCAATGGATAATTGGTGATTTGGGAAATCATAAAATACAACGATTCGCTCGATTTATTCCCTGTTTTTATCAAAAGAAGCTTCGCAGCTTGAGCAACTATTTAGCAGAGAAGAAAGGGCGGTACTTGGTGAAATTATGGTATACTTACCCAGCATTGCCGACCCTCTATAAGATATATGATTGGGATCAGATCGTTTATGATTGTAGTGATCTATGGGCAGAACAGTTAAGTGGAAAATTTTCTATTCTTGCCTATTTAAAACAAAGAGTCATTTTGAAAAGTGAACAAAGAATTGTAGAGAAAGCGAGTTATATTACTTGTACTTCTAGTTTTTTAAAAGAGGAATTAATCAACCGAATGCCTGTCTATCACAACAAAATTTACACGTTTGAAAATGGTGTGGAATATGGGCTTTTTCAAAAACAGGCGAAAAATGTTCCTCTAATAGATAAAGAGCAACTAACGATTGGGTATATTGGAGGAATCAAGCCAAAGCTTGATTTTAATCTTATTCAGCAAATAGCACAAAGAAGGAAGGATTGGCGGATATTATTGGTGGGACCTGATGGCACTAATTCTAGCCAAGAATTTATGCAATTATTGGAGGAGTCAAATGTTCATTGGGCTGGAAGTGTACCGAGAGAGCAGGTTTCGGAATATATGCATACATTAGACATTGGGATAATGCCATATAAGGATACCCAATACAATAAAGCTATTTTTCCATTAAAGCTGTTTGAGTTTCTTGCTGCTGGAAAGCCAGTGATAGGGATGAACCTCCCCTCAACAAAGGAATATGTAGAAGAAGGTGTTTATGAACTTCTGCAGGGTGGGCTGGAAGTGGATACATATATTCAAGCATGTGACAAGATGATGAACATAGCTAGAAATCAAGAGTGGGAAAAAAGAAGAAAGCAAATTGCTAAGACAAAAGATTGGGAGACGATTTTCCAAGAAATTATTCATATAAATAAAGATAGAGAGAGTCTGGGTCAAAACAAAATAACTAATCTTTAAAGACGAATAATTTCTAATGTAGTCTTAAATAAAGCTACTTCCTCATGATGGTTATCTATGTTTTCAAATAAAATTATGCGTAAAAACTAAGTCGTTCCATTGCGCTACAGACGCACGATGCGCCGGGGAGGAAGCTGAGCCTCCTCGCATGCGCTGTGTGGGGTCTAAAGCGTCTCTATTTCCCGCAGGAGTCGAGCGTCCTCCGCTCCATTTCACTTCGTTTTTAAACTTTTTTTCAAACTGAAAAACACGATCTTTTATGTATATTAACTATACAAAAGTTCGTGTTTATTTTTAGTTGAAATACTTATGTCCCAGCCTCTTCTTTGTGTTCTATTTTAAAATATTCAATTGATGTTATATCTTACTGTATAAATCCATTTCTTCCATTACATCCAGTAAGGTAATTTGTGTTAATTCCTTTTCCATTAATTTCTGGATAGTAGAAAAAGTCTTCTCTAGTGTAGGATAAATTTTACAGCCGATTGGACAATCGTGATTTGGGTGATCGTGTAGCGCAAACCATTCACTTTTTGATTGAACAGCTAAATAAATGTCCAAAAGAGAGATGTCAGCAGGAGATTTTAATAGAATAGCCCCTGAAATTCCTGCTCTACTCGTTAATATTCCACCTTTTTTCAAAAGACCACACATTCTTCTTATCACTACAGGGTTTGTATTAACACTTTCTGCAATAGAATCAGAGGTTATTTGTTCATAAGGTTTCGAGGCAATTAAAGATAGGATATGGATAGCAACAGATAGTCGACTGTTAGCCATATAGATAGACACCACCGATCAAATTTTTTGTCATTCATCAGGAATACGTTATAATTGTTGCGTTGTAAAAAAAGAATAGTGATTCTTTCGACAAGCGCTTACATTCCGTGGTTAACATTATTATACAATGGATTTTACTACCATATGCGGTTAAATTTCTGCTAAATTGTGAACAAATAGACACAAAAAATATGTTGATAAATAGAAAGAAAATGGTAAACCTGTTTTATAATAAAAAAAGCTAAGAAATCGTAGAGAAAACAAGTTTTTAGATATTGTCATTAGTAAATGAGGTGTAGGAATTGTGAAAACAGTTTTAGTCGTTGGTGGTGGAATAACGGGGTTAACTGCCATGTATTATTTACAAAAACAAAACAGGGAAAGAAACTTAGGGCTCCGTTTAGTGCTAGTAGAATCAAATGAATATCTTGGTGGGAAAATTTATACCGTAAAAAAAGATGATTTTATTATGGAAACTGGAGCGGATTCTATTGTCGCGCGGAATAAAAATGTTCTCCCCTTTGTAAAGGAACTGAACTTAGAAGAGGAACTTGTTTTTAATGCAACAGGAACATCCTATATTCATACTCAAAATAAGTTGTTAGAAATTCCTAAGGATTCTATATTCGGCATTCCGATGACGCTAGAAGCACTTTTTACAAGTGAGCTTCTATCTACGCGAGGGAAGATAGAGGCTTTAAAGGATCTTTTTCGAACAAATATATGCTTTACGAAAGAATCGTCTATTGGTGAGTTTTTAGAGTATTATCTCGGAAAAGAAATTGTGGAAAAACAGATTGCACCAGTTCTTGCTGGTGTATATTCAGGTAATATTTATTCGTTAACAATGGGATCTACCTTACCTTATCTATTGGATTATAAAGAAAAGTATGGGAGCATTATCCGTGGCCTTGGAAAGAATAAAGACACATTTCAGTCTGCTGCGAATAAGAAATTTATCTCATTTAAAAAAGGGTTATCTACTATTATTAATCGATTGGAAGAAGTACTAACAGATGTAACGATTTTAAAGGGAATTGCAGTTACAGGCATGAAAAAAATAGATGATCAATATGAAATTAAGTTATCAAATGGGGAACAGCAAATAGTGGATACTGTAGTGTTATCGACACCTCAAGATATAACGCAAAGAATTTTAAACAAGGAAGAGTTAAACCCGATATTCGGCAAATTAAAGAATTCATCGAATATTACCCTGTATTTATCCTATGACATATCAGATGAAGAGCTGCCTAAAGACGGAACGGGATTTATTGTTGCAGAAGATAGTGATATTGTTTGTAATGCATGTACGTGGACAAGCAGAAAGTGGAAACATACTTCAAAGAATAATCAGCTATTATTGCGGCTTTTTTATAAAAAAACGAATCCGGCCTTTGCGCGATTAAATAGTCTGACAGAAGAAGAGCTGATAAAAGAGGCAAAAAAGGATATTGAGAAGAGTTTAGGAATTAAATCGAATCCAAAAAGCTATGAAGTGACAAAGTGGGAAAATGCGATGCCGGTTTATTCTTTAGATCATAAGCAAGCGGTAGAAGCACTTACTCAAACCTTAGCTGACTTATATCCAAATGTGTATCTTGCAGGATGTTCATACTTCGGGGTAGGGATTGCCGCATGTATGGCAAATGGGGAAGAAACAGCCGTGAAATTATTAAATTCAATAGAATAGTCAAAAAAAGCAGAGCCGCTTTACAATGGGAAGGTTCTGCTTTTTTCTGTGCAACCTATAAATCTGCTGGTTATTTTACTGTCATTTATAGCAAAATAGAGGTTTTTTTCGTTCTTAGCTAGTATCAACTTTTAACAAGAATTATAATAGAATGAAAGAATATAAAGAATTGAGGGACCAAAATGAAGATGAGACAGATGATTGGAATACAGGAGCAAACTTAATGGATCAATTAGTAATGATATATATTGTTTTAATAACAATGTCTGGTGCATTGCATGTCATATTAGCAATTATTGCCTATATGAATAGACATGCGTTTGAAGGCATGAGGACCTTTTTATGGTTTTCGTGTTTTATTGCTATTTATGCATTTGGATATGCATTAAGTCTTGCTAGTACAACGATAGAGGGAATGAAGTTCTGGACAGCTATTCAGTATTTAGGCATGCCTTTTTCAGCGCCTGCTACTTTAATTCTTGTTTTGCAGTATATTGGCTATGACAAGTATATAAATAAAAAAACATATTTTTTCTATTATCTAATACCGGCGATATCCTTTTTGCTACTTGCGACAAATGATTTTCACCATTTATTCTACCAATCTGTCTATTTAGAATATCGCAATGCAACTCCTATTATGCAAATCACAATAGGGCAATGGTATTTAATACATGGAGCATATACATTCGGTACGCTTGCGATTGCTTTTGTATTACTAGCAATCTATTGGTTTAGAGATAAATCTAGACAAACGAAACAAGTAATCATTCTGTTAATAGGAGTCTTTGTTCCGATTGCTGCTGCTTTTTCGTATTTAATAGGAATTACTCCTGGTGGTCTTGATCCTGTTCCAGTTGCCATGCTATTTTCTAGTTCTCTTTATTTATACTCCATCATATCCACAAAGTTTTTAGTGGTCCCGCCCATCGAAAAGGACTATGTATTTGAAAGTATGGGAGATGCTGTTCTAGTATTAGATCAAACCTACCATATTAAAGATTTTAATAAGGCAGCCTTTACTATATTTTCACATGTAAAAATAGGGGAGCATATAGCAGCTGTATTAGGAGTGGATAATCAAATCCTTCCCTTATTGAAAAATGTCCATACAGAATCAATAATACTGGAAGTAGAGATGAGTAATAATTCTATAAAAGAATATTATCAAGCAAAGATATCCCCAATAAAAAGAGGGGAGTCGACGATTGTTGGCACTACTATTATTTTTACTAATATTACCGAGCAAAAAATGGAACAGATGAATTTAACGAAACTGGCATACACGGATGGATTAACGCAAATATATAATCGGGCGTATGTTCTATCTATAGCTGAAAAGATGTTTGCCTCACATGAAAAGATGGCTGTTGTTTTGTTTGATATTGACCATTTTAAGAAAATAAATGATACATATGGTCATTTTGGAGGAGATGAAGGGCTGAAGCATGTTGCATCTTTAAGTAGAAATGTTATACCAGAAAGTGGCGTATTCGGCAGATACGGTGGAGAAGAGTTTATTCTCTTTTTATTTGGGAAAGAAGCAGAAGCAGCCAGTACCATTTCTAGTAAGTTGAGAAGATTAATTGCAGAAACTCCCTTCCATTATGATGATATAGTGATTAATATTACTGCAAGCTTTGGTGTTGCGTTAAAGGAAAATTGTACAGCACTTCCCCTTTTGATTAAGGAAGCAGATGAAGCACTATATGCTTCCAAAAAAGAAGGGAGAAATACTGTTTGTGTCGCAATGGATGGAGAATATATTAAATTATCTTCTGAGATAATTGCAGGAAAATACGGATAATAGAAGGTTTAGGGCACATATTTCTACTTGTAGGACGTGTGTTTAATATAAAATTACTACTTATGTCATCTTTTCTTACGTTATTTGTTAAAATATTTAGAAAATACTTAAAAATCTATTGCGTAAAAAAGGGTGGTGTATTACAATTTTTTATATAATCTAAATCTATCTTTTATAGTCAGAAAAGATTCTAACTATTTTGTGAAATGATAGGAAGAAAAGTATGTTAGTAGTCTTTTGCCAATCAAGGCAACCGCGCTTTTCTTAAGACATATGCATTGCTTCGAATGTTTATGATTTTCTCATAGATATCTCATGCAATATCCAGATGTTTGTAGGAGGAGTATCACATGTATCATGCTAATACCGTTTATATTATTGGAGAAAGTAAAACATCCTCTAATAATGCAATTATGCAGCAATACAATGGTTTTTTTATCGCATTGGTTGTGGATAGAGTTTCGCATACAATTGTGGATGCTGAATGTTCTTCAACTATTAATATTACCTCTTCCTTTATTAAGTCTATCGTTGTTGGAAAATCGATGTTAGATACAGACACTGTCTTAAAGGAAGTAGAAAGTCGTTATTTTGGATCTTCTCAAAAGGCAGTTATGGTTGCTTTTAAGAATGCCCATATTAAATATAAACAACTATTAAAAGAATTGGTATAAAACTGCTTTTTCTGTTATACGCAGAGGAAATCCAGTTGATAGAGACTTTATTTCTCTATTGGCTGGATTTTTTATTTTGTACGAATAAAGAGGGCTAATAAGAAAATAGGGGAGGTTTTTCTATTGGGGAAAATTTATATGTCCGTTGATATGGAAGGAATAACAGGATTAATTGATCACACACAGGTTGATTCAACTAAGTTAAATTACGAAAGAAGCCGGATTCTAATGACGGATGAGGCGAACTATGTTGTAACAAGCTTGTTTGACCAGGGCGTAGAAGAAGTAGTTGTGAATGATAGTCATAGTAAAATGAATAATTTATTGGTAGAAAGATTTCATCCGAAAACAAAGATAATAACAGGAGATGTCAAGCCGTACTCAATGGTACAGGGCCTTGATGCTACATATGATGGGGCAATCTTTGTTGGCTATCATGCACGAGCTTCCGTTCCTGGTGTTATGACACATAGCATGATCTTTGGAGTTCGTAATATGTACATAGATGATGTGGTAGTTGGCGAATTAGGGTTTAATGCCTATGTCGCAGGGTATTATGGAGTCCCCATTCTTCTTGTTGCAGGGGATGATCAAGCTGCAAAAGAAGCAGAGAAGCTTATTCCCAATGTAACAACAGCAATTGTGAAAAATAGTATTTCAAGATCAGCAGCTTTGAGCTTAACACCGGCTCAGGCAGGAGAATTATTGAAGGAAAAGACAAAGGAAGCACTAGAAAGAAAACATTTAATAAAGCCGCTAGTACCACCAACAAGTCCTTTACTCCGAATTGAGTTTGCTAATTATGGACAAGCTGAATGGGCCCATCTAATGCCAGGAACCGAAATAGAACCAGGTACTACAATAGTTCGGTTTCAAGCAAAAAGCATTTTAGAAGCTTATCAAGCCATGCTAGTTATGACTGAACTTGCGATGAGAACAACATTTTGTTAGGTGGTGAGGAGTGATGAAATCTTATTATATAAAGCGGTTTGTCTCGATGCTCGTAACTCTATGGGTTATTATTACGATTACTTTCTTCTTAATGCATTTCACACCAGGTTCTCCATTTAATGATGAAAGAACGACAAATGAGGCTATTCAGAAAAACTTAGAGGAGCAATATCATCTAGATAAACCTCTAATTGTCCAATATGGAATGTATTTAAAACAAATCGCTACCTTTGATTTTGGCATTTCGATAAAAAAATCATCTCAAACAGTGAATGAAATGATTGGAAGAGGATTTCCTGTTTCCTTTGAGCTCGGTATGGTTGCCTTAGTAGTTGCTGTCATTTCGGGGATAACACTTGGAGTAATTGCTTCCCTTAAACATAACGGGGTCATTGACTATATAGCGATGACAATAGCAGTAATAGGCATATCCATTCCTAACTTTGTTTTAGCAACCATGCTTATTCAACAGTTTGCTGTAAATTGGAAGATACTCCCGACAGCAACTTGGTCAAGCTGGAAGCATATGATTTTACCGACGATTGCACTTGCGACAAGTCCAACTGCCATTATTGCGCGATTAACAAGAACAAGCATGCTAGAGGTGTTAACACAGGATTATATAAAAACGGCAAAGGCGAAGGGGCTATCTCCATTCAAAATCATTGTAAAACACGCACTGCGCAATGCTCTTTTGCCAGTTGTGACATTATTAGGTGCTTTAGCAGCTAGTATTTTAACAGGAACATTCGTGATTGAAAAAATATTTGCGATACCTGGTATGGGAAAATACTTTGTAGATAGTATCAATAACCGTGATTACCCTGTCATTATGGGAACTACTATTTTTTACAGTACCATTTTGATTATCATGCTATTCCTCGTTGATTTAGCATATGGCATATTGGATCCTCGAATAAAACTTCAGAAAAAGGAGGGATAGCAATGGGTTTACCTCAGGAAACATTGTACGAAGAGAAGGAAGATATTGCTCTTGACGAATGGTTTGTGCCAATAGAGAAAAAGAAAGGAGAAGCAGAAGCGGTTGTTCGACCAAGTCTATCCTATTGGCAGGAAGCATGGCGAAATCTTGGGAAGAATAAATTAGCGTTGGGAGCATTAATTTTCTTAATTCTACTAATTATCATGGCTATTATAGGACCGATTCTTTCTCCCCATTCAATCTCAGAGCAAAAACTAATTAATCAAAATCAGCCACCATCTTCTGAATATTGGTTTGGGACAGATAGTTTAGGCAGAGATGTGTTTTCTAGAACTTGGTATGGAGCAAGAATATCGATATTTGTTGGGATTGCTGCTGCTGTCATTGATTTTTTGATAGGGGTAGCTTATGGAGGTCTATCGGGGTACAAGGGTGGCAGGGTAGATCATATCTTGATGAGAATAGTAGAAGTATTATATGGACTACCTTATCTATTAATTGTTATTTTAATGTCTGTAGTGATGGGGCCAGGATTAGGTTCCATTATTATCGCACTATCTATTACAGGATGGGTTGGGATGGCGCGTATCGTAAGAGGGCAAGTTCTGCAAATAAAAAACTATGAGTTTATCTTAGCATCGAAAACGTTTGGAGCAAAAACTTACAGAATAATTAGAAAAAACTTACTTCCCAATACTATGGGGCCAATTATTGTTCAGATGACTTTAACCGTTCCTTCCGCTATATTTGCGGAAGCATTCTTAAGCTTTTTAGGGCTTGGTATTCAAGCTCCTTTAACAAGTTGGGGGGTAATGGCAGATGAAGGACTATCTGCTATTTTAACAGGTCATTGGTGGAGACTATTTTTCCCAACATTATTTATTTCACTTACGATGTTTGCTTTTAATGTGTTGGGTGATGGACTCCAGGATGCATTAGATCCAAAGTTAAGGGGTGGGAAATAATGGGGAGTCTGTTAGAAGTAAATAATTTACATGTTTCTTTCGCTTCATATGGAGGAGAGGTACAAGCTGTCAGAGGAGTGAATTTTTCATTAAAAAAAGGGGAAACATTAGCAATTGTCGGCGAATCTGGTTGCGGGAAAAGTGTAACTTCCCAAACGATTATGCGATTAATCCCCAGTCCGCCGGGAAAAATCAAGGACGGTTCTATTTTATATAAAGGGAAAGATTTAACAAAGTTGAGAGAGGAAGAAATGAGAGGAATTCGAGGTTCTTCTATCTCCATGATCTTTCAAGATCCAATGACTGCCTTAAATCCTACGTTAACAATTGGTGATCAGATTATGGAAGGGATTAAGCAGCATAAGCAAATCTCAAAAGTGGAAGCAAAGAGTAAAGCTATTGAAATGCTTGAATTAGTTGGAATCCCTAATCCAGAAATGCGATTAAAACAATATCCCCATCAATTTAGTGGAGGGATGAGACAGAGAATTGTTATCGCGATGGCATTGATTTGCGAGCCAGAGATTTTGATTGCAGATGAGCCGACAACTGCTTTAGATGTAACCATTCAAGCGCAGATTTTGGACCTATTTAGAGAGATTCAGCAAAAAAGAGATGTATCGATCATTTTAATTACACATGATTTAGGCGTAGTTGCACAAGTAGCTGACCGTGTGGCAGTTATGTATGCTGGAAAAATAGTGGAGATGGGTAATAGACGAGACATTTTCTATTCTCCCCAGCATCCTTATACAAGAGGTCTATTAAACTCTGTACCTAGATTGGACCAAGAAGGAGAACTAGTACCGATAGACGGAACACCACCAGACTTATTTTCACCGCCAGAAGGATGTTCTTTTACTGCTAGATGCCCCTATGCTATGGAAGTTTGCAAGCGGGTGTATCCATTAGAAAGTAATTTGAACGATCACCATCAAATCAACTGCTGGCTCCAGGATGAGCGAGCAAAACGCATATTGCACACAATCTAATGATGTAAAAAGAAACTGTTTTTTAGCAGTGTAAGTTTATGCTATTTTTTGACTTTAAGGAAAAGTCATTTTATAGATTGCTAGATGAAAACGATGTGGGGGGAATACGATGAAAAAGATATGGATAAGTTTTTTGGCTATGGTTGTAATTTTTTCTCTTGCTGCATGTACAGCAAATAGTGATGCAGGGAAGGAAGAGTCATCTGGGGAGACGAAAGAAAAGATATTATATTTAAATAATGGACAAGAGCCTAGTTCTTTCGATCCGCCGATTGGTTTTGATAGTGTTTCCTGGACAGCTTTAAATAATTTAATGGAGGGCTTAACCCGATTGGATAACAACCATGAGCCTCAAGCTGCCATTGCTGAAAATTGGGATGTATCAGAAGATGGGAAAGTATATACTTTCCACTTAAGGGAAAATGCAAATTGGTCTAATGGAGATCCGGTTACTGCTGGGGATTTTGAATTTGCATGGAAGCGATTGTTAAATCCAGATACGAAATCGCCAGCTGCCTTTCTTGGTTATTTCATTGAGGGAGGAGAAGCATATGCAAACGGAGAGGGCTCAGCGGATGATGTAAAAGTTAAAGCGATTGATGAAAAGACGTTTGAGGTTATGTTAACAAGCCCACAGGCCTATTTCTTAAATGTCATCACCAATCCTGCCTTTTTCCCGATTAATGAAAAGGTAGCAACGGAGAATCCAGAATGGTTTTCAGAGGCAGATTCATTTGTAGGAAATGGTCCGTTTAAATTAACAAAATGGGAGCATGACAGCTATTTTGAAATGGAGAAAAACGAAACGTATTGGGATGCTGATACGGTTAAACTTAATAAAATACATTGGGCAATGGTAGATGATTCTAATACTGAATATCAAATGTTCCAAAATGGAGAATTGGATACTTCTGATGTTCCAGCAGAATTAAGTGAGCAATTATTTAATGAAGGAAAAGTAAAAGTAGAAGACCAGGCAGGAACATACTTCTATCGATTTAATGTAACAAAAGAACCTTTCACAAATAAAAATATCCGTAAAGCCTTTGCTTTAGCAGTTGATCAACAGCAAATTGTCGATTATGTAACAAAAAATCAGGAGAAACCTGCATATGGTTTTGTTTCTTATGGATACTTGGACAATAACGGAAATGATTTTCGTGAAACGAGTGGAGATTTAATAAAAACAGATGTAGAAGAAGCAAAGAAATTACTTGAACAAGGAATGAAGGAAGAAGGCTATAAAACATTACCAGAAGTGACGCTCACCTATAGCACAAATGATACACATAAGGCAATAGCGGAAGCTCTACAAGCAATGTTTAAGGATAATCTTGGGGTAGATGTAAAGCTTGCAAATATGGAATCAAGTGTCTTTACTCAAGAACAAACAGCATTGAAGCTGCAATTATCCAGAAGTTCCTTCCTAGCAGACTATGGTGATCCAATTAACTTTTTGGAAAACTTCCAAACAGGTTTAGCAATGAATAGAACGGGTTGGTCAAATGCTGAATATGATCAATTAATTAAAGATGCTAAGAGTGAATCTGATGAAGCAACACGTTATGAATTAATGTATAAAGCAGAAAAGTTATTGCTTGATGAGGCACCAATTTTCCCAATTCATTTCTATAACTATGTGTATTTACAAAATGATAGTGTGACGGGAATTGTTCGTCATCCAGTTGGATATCTTGAGTTAAAATGGGCAGATAAAAAATAAATGGAGGGGAGAAGGGATGAACGGAAGGCATCCCTTTTTTCCTTAAAGCATTCAAAAAACGAAACGAGAAAGGGATTAAAAAAGTGATAAAGCCGGAACGTTTAAAAAAAGGAGATACTGTTGCAGTAATCGCCCCAGCAAGTCCGCCATCGCCCAACTTTTTAAGGAAAGGTATTAGCTATCTGGAAGAGGAATTAGGTTTAAAAGTTAAAGTTGGACAACATGTTTACGACCATTACGGTTATTTAGCAGGAGAAGATGAATCTAGATTAATAGATTTAGAAAATGCATTTTTAGATAAAGAAGTAAAAGGAATTTTCTGTGCATGTGGAGGATATGGAACAGCAAGGTTGGCAAGTAAGATTAACTATTCAATAATTTCTCAAAATCCAAAAATATTTTGGGGTTATAGTGATATAACTTTTTTGCATACAGCTATCTCTAATAGCACTGGATTGGTTACTTTTCATGGTCCAATGCTTTCTTCTGATATTGGGAAGGAAGACTGTCATCCTTTATCGAAAGACCTATTCCAACAATTATTTGAACCAAAGGAAATGCTATATACCGAAGAATACTCACCGCTAGAGGTTTTAGTGGAAGGGAAGGCATCTGGAAGGATAACAGGAGGAAATCTTTCCCTTATCACAAGTTCAATTGGTACTCCTTTTGAAATAAATACAAAATCGAATATCTTATTGATAGAAGATATAAATGAAGAACCGCGCTCTGTAGATCGGATGCTTAATCAATTACTGCAAGCTGGGAAGCTAACCGATGCTGCCGGAATCGTTATCGGTGACTTCCATCAATGTCATTCTAAAAGAGATAAATCACTTGCATTAGAAGAAGTGATGGATCACTACATTCAAAAAGCTGGGAAACCCGCGATGAAGGGATTTAAAATAGGACATTGCTCTCCTCAAGTGTCAATCCCGCTAGGTGTGAATGCGGAAATAAACACGAATGAGAAAGTATTAATGATTGATAGTGGGGTGGAATAACGATAGAAGGAGATTGAAAGTTTTAGAACGAGTCAATAATTAATTAACACCATAAAACTAGAATTTTTTTAATAAGGATGGTACATAGTGAAGATAACAAGAATTGAAACATTCCGTGTCGCAGTTCCGTTAATCAAGCCTTTTAAGACTGCATTACGAACCGTAACTATTGCAGATTCTGTATATGTAAAAATTACATGTGAAAACGGAATTGTTGGTTGGGGAGAAGCACCACCGACTTTAGTGATAACTGGAGACAGCCTGAAAAGCATTGAAGCGTCTATTCATGAAGTGTTCAAACCATATTTATTGAGTAAAAGTGTTTTGCAACTCGAATTATTACTTCAAGGAATCCATCAAATACTTGTAGGAAATGTAAGTGCAAAAGCAGCAATTGATATGGCGCTTTATGATTGTTTTTCTCAATATTGTAAACTGCCGCTTTATCAATTATTAGGCGGATATAATAATACATTGGAAACAGATTATACAGTAAGTGTTAATGATCCGATTGAAATGGGAGAAGACGCAGCAAGCTATGTTAAGCAAGGGTTTACTGTATTAAAGATTAAAGTTGGAAAAGATGAAATTCAAACGGATATTAATAGAATGATAGAAATTAGACGAAGAGTAGGGAAGGAAATTAAATTAAGATTGGATGCTAATCAAGGCTGGAGCCCGAAAGAAGCAGTTACAGCAATACGAAAAATGGAGGATTTAGGACTAAACATCGAATTAGTTGAGCAGCCGGTTAAAGCAGCGGATATACAAGGGCTGAAGAAAGTAACCGATTCAGTAGATACTTTAATTATGGCTGATGAAGCTGTATTTACTCCGAATCAAGCCTTTGAGGTGCTAAAAACACGTAGTGCTGATTTGATTAATATTAAATTAATGAAATCGGGAGGGATCTACCGAGCTCAGATTATTAACCATCTGGCTGAAGTCTCTGGAGTAGAATGTATGGTCGGAAGTATGATTGAAACGAAATTAGGAATTACTGCAGCTGCACATTTTGCAGCAAGTAAAAAGAATATAACTCGTTATGATTTTGATGCACCACTGATGTTGGCTGAGGATATAGTGGGTGGAGGTATTCAATATAACGGAAGAAGCATCACTCTATCTGATCAATTTGGCTTAGGAATAAATCATATTCTTGGACACGAAAAGGAGAATGTGGGATGAGTAAATATGATGTGAAAATAGTGGATGTTCCTGTTGCTACCCTTTGGACAAGTGAAGACTCGGCAAGGGAAATTGATTGTATGGCAATTGATAATCCATGTGATATGAAGAACTGGATAGATAGCCTTGATTATGAAAAAGGACTGGAGCTTTGTACCGGGAACTTAGTACAATCACAAGTATTGTATGGCCAAGAGGTATATGTCTTGGCAGAAAAAGAGGACTGGATGTTTGTTGCATTGCCCAATCAAGCGACTAAAAAAAATCAGCTAGGTTATCCGGGGTGGATACCGAAAAAACAATTAGTAGAAAAAGGGATTTACTCTTTACAAAGTGGACCGATTGCAGTTATTGAAGCATCTACAACAGATTTATGTGATGTCAATAAAGATGCTGTATTGCAATTAGCCTTCCAAACGAGGCTTCCACTAAAAAATCAAGAAGGGGAATGGGTACAAGTGACTACACCTACTGGAGAAGGGTGGATTAAAGCTGAGGATGTATCCAGTTATTCCTCTTCTCAAGATGTCCGTAAAGGAACGGGGAAGGATATAGTGAAGCAAGGAGAACGATTTTTGGGTCTTGATTATTTATGGGGTGGCATGAGTTCTTATGGTTATGATTGCTCAGGTTTCAGTTACTCCATGTGTTTAGCAAATGGTTATGTGATACCGAGAGATGCAAGTGAGCAGGCAGAGGCAGGGAAAAATGTTCCTTTAGATGATATAGAGCCAGGAGATTTATTATTTTTTGCTTACGAGGAAGGGAAAGGAAAGATTCACCATGTAGGTATCTATTATGGAGAAAATAAATTGCTTCATTCTCCTAAGACAGGAAAAACAATCGAAATTATTCCTTTAAAAAATACAAACTATGAAAAAGAATTATGTATAGCAAGAAGATATTGGGAATAAGGAGAGAATGATATGGCACAGCAAGTTCTATTGAAGGTAGATAATCTATCGAAATATTTTGAATTAGAAAAAAATACGACATTACAAGCTGTATCAAATGTCTCCTTTCAAATTAAAAAAGGAGAAACATTTGGCATTGTTGGTGAATCAGGCTGTGGAAAATCGACATTGGGTAGGACGATTATTGGACTGTATAAAGCTTCAAATGGACAGATTCTGTATAATGATACCAATATGGAGAACATTTCTGAAAAGGATACTTTTTCGTTTCGTCGCAAAATGCAAATGATTTTTCAGGACCCTTATGCTTCGTTAAATCCTCGTTCTACTGTGCGAGAGATTTTGGCAGAACCTTTGGAAATTCATGGAGTGTATCATACAAAGGAAGAAAAAAATGCAAGGATAGATGAGTTATTGGAAAGTGTTGGTCTAAATAGAGAACATGGTAATCGATTTCCACATGAATTTAGTGGGGGACAAAGACAAAGAATTGGCATAGCAAGAGCTTTGGCGTTAGAGCCTGAATTTATTATTGCTGACGAGCCGATTTCTGCATTAGATGTTTCTGTTCAAGCTCAAGTAGTAAATCTATTAAAACGATTACAAAGAGAAAAACAATTAACCTATCTATTTATAGCCCATGATTTATCGATGGTAAAGCAAATTAGTGATCGAATTGGCGTCATGTATTTAGGGAATTTAGTAGAATTAACAGATAGTAAAGAGTTGTATTCGAATCCACTTCATCCATATACACAGGCGCTCCTTTCTGCTATTCCGATTCCAGATCCTGATATAGAAGACAAAAGGGAACGAATCATCTTAAAAGGGGAGATACCAAGTCCGGTAAACCCACCAAGTGGTTGTGTTTTTCGAACGCGCTGTCCTCATGCAATGGATATTTGTGCCAATGATAAGCCAACTTGGCAGCAACGAGAAAATGGTCATTTTGTAGCATGTCATCTTTATTAGGAGATAGCAGAATGGATATAGAGAGATTAAGCAAAAGTATAAACAAAATTGCACAGGAGCATAGGGGACAAGGTCATTTAGGGATAGCTATTGAGTGGAAGGGACAATTTTTTTTTCTAAACGAAAGGGATGTCTTTCCAAGTGCTAGTCTAATTAAATTACCAATTATGATAGAAGGATTTATGCAAAGCCTAAGTGGAACCTTAGAGTTGGACGAGTTAATAAGAGTTGATAATATTCGGAAAGCAGGAGGAGCGGGTATCGTTCAATACATCTCCCCACAAAGCTATTTATCAATCGGTGATTTACTTACTTCGATGATTATTGTTTCAGATAATATGGCAACCAACTATTTGATTGAACGACTTGGACTGGAAAGTATTAATAGCAGATGCCAACAGCTTGGAATGTCCAATACAGTTCTTCAACGAAAAATGATGGATCAACAAGCAAGAGAAAGAAAATTGGATAACTATACTTCCCCTCTAGACATTATTCGGTGTTTAAAGGCTATTCAGAACGATAAGAATCAAAGTGCTAAGAGAATCCTAAGCAATCAGCAACTTCTTGATAAACTGCCCTATTATCTTGGAGAGAATCGCTCTATTAGGATTGCCAATAAAACAGGAGAGTTAGATAAGGTCGAACACGATTGTGCTATTATCGAGTACGAGGATGAAATTATCTATGTTGCGATTTTAACAGATCAATTACCAACTAATCAAAAAGGAAAAGAGATTATCCAATTAATTGGGGCCAGTATTTTTGAATGTATATCCGACAAAAAAGTCTGAACTTGTTAATAAAGGGTTCCGTTTTGAGGTGCTTTCTTAATAAATGACATAAGAAATGACGTATGAATTGGCATACGTCATTTTCTTGTTATATCAAGGTTTATTAAACTTTTTGATTTATTTTGACACCATAAAGTTTAGAGTTTTCCACATTGGACAATACTTGTTGTACAATGAAAACTCGATGCCAATTATAGTGTCAAATTTATTGTCATTTAGGAGGTCATTATGCATTTCATTGAACCTAAAAAGAGATTAGAGAAAAAAGCCGACTGGCGTGTTTCAGAACACACAAAATTAACTGTAAAACATTACGCTGAGTATACAGGTTACACAGAAGATGAGGTCGTTGATATGTTCTTGAAGAACCTTTTAGATGATCAGAATTTTATCGATTGGATAAATCGAAAACGTCGAAATAAGAGGATAGTGCAACAATTAGACCTTAGTGAGGAAGCATAAGATGGCAAAGTTAAAAAGATTAACAAATAAAACGGATAATATCTTTGATGTAATTGTTCCTGTTTCCGAGGAAGAACGATTAGAAAGAGAAGAGAACTACTTATTATTACCGGATAATCGTTTTGCGACTAAATACCGTAATGCTCTATTCGAACCTGTTACCATAAGGTACAAAGATCAAGAATATACCATTCAAATGAATAGTTGTATTAATCCTTATTGCAATAACTTCGGAATGCCTCAAGTTCAATATGAATTAAAAGGTAAGCCTAAAAGATACAAATCAGCACTCGCAAAATCTGGAACCGAATCCAGGCTCATTTGTAATCCAGTAACACCTAGTGTTGGAGCAGTTTGGAATTGCGGGAATTATGCGATGTCTAATTGGGCTATCGCAGAAGAAATTAGAAGACTGGCTGAAGTTAATTCAGTTCTGCCAATGGAATCTGAATATAACTTTCATAAAGAAGGTTGTGAAACATCAGGATTAACACCCTTCAATCAAAAAGAAGCATTTAGAAGATGTGGAAAAAGTAGCGGTAATTCTCAAAAATATCAATGTAAGTGCTGCAAGAAAATCACTAATGTATTGCCTTCCACAAAAGAAAGTACAACTTATCATCAAAAAAGAAACGATATATTACCTTTATTTGCTGAATTAATTACAAATAGAACTCCTGTAAATAGGGTAATTGAAATTTTGGATATAGGGGCACAAACTTACTATAACAAGTTGGAATGGCTTTATAAAAAGTGCCTTGAGTTTCAAGAGAGGCACGAAATAAAGCTCAAAGAAAAAGAATTTAAAGAGTTATGGATTAATACTGATAAGATGATCTATTTCCTTAACAATGTACGCAAGAAAAACGCGGGTTCAAAATATCTTTTAGAACAGGAAGAAAAGCAATTCCCTACGCAAGTCATTATTAGCAGCGATATATTATCTAGATATGTTTTTAGGTCAGATATCGCTTACGATTGGGATATTACCTTAGAGGAAATCAATGAGCACACAAAAATCTATAAAGACGATCATCTACATACTTTTGCTCAAAAATACGGTCACTTAAGATTTCCGTTTGCCCCTCAACCTCCAACTGAGTTTGACACACAAACGAACAATGAGTATGAAAAGGAAAAGGAAAAGTTTTTCAGGAGATCTAATTACATCGATGGTTTACACACCAATTCAACCTATACAACGGTTGCTCATTTTTGGCATTTGAAACAAATATTAAATGCGAATGAATGGCGATTTACTACTGACCAGGATTCATCAATTATTTCAGCATTAATGAGGGTGTTTTCAAGAGAAGTTAAATTGAGCGATTTACACCATTTCATTTATAAAATTGATAAAAGTAAATCTTTACGTGAGTCGATGGAAGATTACAAAGATTCAAGAGCTGTAATAAGAAATTGGGCATTAAACTTGAATATCGAAGACAAAAACATTACTAGATTAGCTAGATTAATGCTGGCCGAAGAATTGAAGCATCACAAATTTTACGCTGAAGTTGAAAAAGACGGAAGATTTGTTCGTAAATGGTATCAAAACCCTATTGTACATCCACTTCCATTTAAGGATACTGGATACGCAACCGTTGACTGTACAACAGATGTGAGTACTTTGGAACCTGAAGACCTTGCTAGAATGATACAAAAAATAAATAATAAATCAACTGATACATTCATTAATCAAATTCGCAGAAGAATTTCTATATTAGAAAGACCATTAGTTACTTCTAGGGGAGATGGTAAGAGTTATATCTATTCCAACTTCAATCCTAAGTATGCTCAGTATGCTATAACTATCTTAAGAACATATTACAACTTTTGTATGCCTTATAAGGCTTATGGGGAATTGTCAACTCCGGCACAAAGAATTGGAATTGTAGATAAAGTATATAATTGGGAAGATATTATTTATTTTAGATAGAACACGTTCTTTGTGTATTGATGTTAAACAAGGGGATAATAAATTTACGACTAGTGTTGGCGAATACAATCTTAGCCTGATTGTCATTTGTTGCACAAAAAAAGGCCACTTCTGGTAACGGGTTCCGTTTTCGAGTACAAAATATAAAAAAGCATTAGAAAAGGGACATCAAATTGAACTGACCTAGCCAAATGAGACATATATAAAACACCTATCCATATTAAATTTAACACTTTTTCATTAATTTGATATTGGTTCTTTACTGGAAATAGTTCAGGCACTTTGTCACTTTACTTGGAGCCTCTGCGGGCATAGATTCTTTAGCCAGGAAGCCAGATATCTCAAAGAGAATCTGGCTTAGCCATAATAGGCTATCATGCCCGCATCTCCAAATAAAGTGCATGTCTTTTCTACATGCAAAGTGGATAACCCCGAAATCCTTTAAGCTGCCTTTAATCCAAATTCTATTGGAGTTAAGTAGCCTAATTTTGCTTGAATCCTACCCTCGTTGTAATGATGAATGTACCCATCTATTCTAGAAATAACTTCTAAATTAGCTAGGGTATTAAACTTACAATATTGGAATTCCTCTGTCTTTAAATTTGAATGAAATGATTCAATCACCGCATTGTCCCAACAGTTCCCTCGTCTGGACATACTACCTACTAAATGATGTTCCTTCAAATAATTTTGAAAAGTAT
>NZ_JVDT01000169.1 GCF_001076885.1 Bacillus sp. 522_BSPC | reverse complement strand
AAATTCCATTGATATCGATAATTGTTATAGTAAACCATGTAATGTAATGATTTATTTTTCCCTTTAGTTCTTTTATGGTTTGACAAGATTGATAGTCTACCTCATCTTTTAAATGTCCAAAGAATGACTCTTGGGGGCATTGTCCCAAAAGTTTCCTCCTAGACATAGATTGTCCTAGTCCATATTCTTTTAATAAAATTTGATATTTTGGACTTGTGTAATGGCTACCTTGGTCTGAGTGAATAAAGGCATCTTCATGTAGAGTAACTTTCTAGTTGTTCATTAATTTATGGATGGTCTTGGTAGCGATATCAAGAGTGATACGATCAGAAACATGGTAAGCTAGTGAACTGACCTAGCCAAATGAGACATATATAAAACACCTATCCATATTAAATTTAACACTTTTTCATTAATTTGATATTGGTTCTTTACTGGAAATAGTTCAGGCACTTTGTCACTTTACTTGGAGCCTCTGCGGGCATAGATTCTTTAGCCAGGAAGCCAGATATCTCAAAGAGAATCTGGCTTAGCCATAATAGGCTATCATGCCCGCATCTCCAAATAAAGTGCATGTCTTTTCTACATGCAAAGTGGATAACCCCGAAATCCTTTAAGCTGCCTTTAATCCAAATTCTATTGGAGTTAAGTAGCCTAATTTTGCTTGAATCCTACCCTCGTTGTAATGATGAATGTACCCATCTATTCTAGAAATAACTTCTAAATTAGCTAGGGTATTAAACTTACAATATTGGAATTCCTCTGTCTTTAAATTTGAATGAAATGATTCAATCACCGCATTGTCCCAACAGTTCCCTCGTCTGGACATACTACCTACTAAATGATGTTCCTTCAAATAATTTTGAAAAGTAT
>NZ_JVDT01000168.1 GCF_001076885.1 Bacillus sp. 522_BSPC | reverse complement strand
GGTAACTACCGATTCACCAGGTAATTCACTTTTTCAGTGGCCTCCTCTCATGCGCTGCGGGGTCTTAGCCTTTCCTCTATTTCCCGCAGGAGTCGAGCGTCCTCCGCTTCATTTCACTTCGTTTTTAAACCTTTTTCTAAAAAAACAAACACGAACTTTTATGTAATATAATTACATTTTAGTCCGTGTTTGTTGTTGGTTGAAATACTTATGTCCCAGCCTTTTTTATTTCACATTATTCTTCTACTGATTCCTCAGTTTCAGTTGTTGTTGTAGAACCTTTTATATAATTATAATCATCACGATTAATTGGCGTGAATCCATCCGGCTGATGGAATCTTAATAAATCTTTCATGACAATGTTGTCTGATGCTTGTAATTCTGCAGCAGCTGCTTCTGCTTGTTCAGCACCTTGTTCTGCATCAACTAACTCGCCCTCAGCATTATAATAGTTATCACCAATTTTTGTTAGGGTTGGAGACACAAAGTCACCATTTCTAAATGGAACTGTTTCACGATGCTGTTCAGATAGTAAATCAGAACCTACTTGTAAATAATCCTTTGTATCAATACCTAGAAGATGCATTAATGTTGGCATAACATCTACTTCGCCACCAAATTCACTTACTACATTTCCTTCTACACCTGGTACATGGATAAATAACGGTACTCGCTGTAGCTGTGTGTTCATAAATGGTGTTACTTCATCGACGCCAAGCACTTGAGCCATTGCTTTATTATGATTTTCAGAAATACCATAATGGTCACCGTACATAACAATAACTGTATTATCATATAATCCAGATTCTTTTAATTCTTCAAAGAATAAGCGAATCGATTCATCTAAATAATGAGCTGATTGGAAATAATGGTTTACGGCATTATCACCAAAGTCCCCTGCTGGGAAGTCCGTATCGCCTTCATCCATTTCGAATGGATGGTGGTTGGATAACGTAATAAACTTCGTATAAAAAGGCTGCTTTAATCCTTCAAGTAAAGGCATACTTTGTTCGAAGAACGGGATATCCTTCATTCCATAATTTTTCGTATTTTCCTCTGACATATCATAATACTCAGCATCAAAGAAATAATCGTACCCTATCGTTTTATACATTTCATTACGATTCCAGAAAGTTTTATAGTTACCATGGAACGCAGCAGAAGTATATCCTTCCCCTTTAAGAATGGCGGGTGCTGATTGTAAGGTATTTTGTGCTTTATTTACAAAAACAGCTCCTTGAGACATTCCATATAAGGAATTCTCCATCATGAATTCAGCATCAGAGGTTTTTCCCTGCCCTGTTTGATGGAAAAAGTTATCAAAATAGAAAGTATTATCATCTTTAATTAACGAGTTTAAAAACGGCGTTACTTCTTCTCCGTTTAATTCATAATTAATAATAAAGCTTTGCAGTGATTCCAATGAAACGTAAATAACGTTTTTACCTTCAGCCGCACCAAAATATTTATCATTTGGCTCAGCATAATTAGCACTTATAAAGTTTTGCACTTCAGTAATATCACTGCTATCGGCTAAAGCTCTTTGACTTTCAGATCTAGCGTTTTGCACGATATCATAAATGGTAAAGTTGTATGCGCCTAAATATTTTACTAAATAATTTCTATCAAATGAACGACTTAATAATTGCGGGCGATCTGCCTCTGCTAATCCTAAATTGATAACAAATGTCAAAATAGCTAGTGCAAAAACAGATTTTGCTGCTCTTCTATTTTTTTGTATCGTAGGTTTATACGCTTTTGTTGCTAGTAAGACGATTAAAATAATAACATCTAGGAAATAAAGAATATCATAGGGTTTAAGTAATGATAAAATACTGTCACTTAACTGTCCACCATTAACTTTTACCTGCATTACAACTGGAACTGTTATAAAGTCTGTAAAGAATCGATAATACACAATGTTTGCATACAATAAAGCAGACATTAACGCTGTATTAATCGTAATATAAACAGGCTGTGCTTTCCCTTTAACAAATAAAGCAAGTCCGATAAAGAGAAGTGCAGAGCTTAATGGATTAATAAATAATAGAAATTCCTGCATAGGTCCTTGTACACCAATGCTGAACTCTACCTTATATCCAATATACGTTTTCATCCAAAATAAAAATATGGCGATTAAAAAGAAAGAAGAATGTTTAGATAACATTTTACGAAATAATTCTGCTGTACCTTTCAATCCCGTTCACCTCAATTCAAAATTTACAATTTCTAAAGTAATTTGTTTATTTTCCCTTAATTAGTGCTACCTTATCTACATATGTTACTGCCCTTCCTTTTGTTCATCCTAGTTAAGAAGTAGCAGCTAATGAAAATGCCGTTATCCATTATAACATATCATTTTCAAAATGGTTATTCCTTTTACTTCCTATTAATAGAAATTTACTTAAAGTAGATTTCAAATTAATCACATCTTACATTAAATTAATGAATATTTCCAGCAATATCTATATTTATACGAAAAATAGGGCTAAAAGAACAGAATTTGTGTTTTTTCGACAAGAATGAATAATAGCAGATATTTTCTAAAATGAAAATGGTAAATACTCACAGCCCTCTCTTTCTTCCCCAATCATAAGTATGATAAACAGCGAACAAGCATATTTAATATTCATTTATTTAATAGTATAATGGTGTAGATAGTAAAAGGAGGAATTTCATTTGATACATATTGATCAAAAAGAATATTTAGCTCTATTAGAGCAATTGCTTAATGTCACTAGTCCATCAGGGAATACAGAAACAATTATTCAATTTATAGAGAAATATTTAAAAGAGGCCAATATTTCTACTTATCAAAATAATAAAGGAGGATTGATTGCGACACTTCCTGGAAAAATTACAGACAAACAGCGCATGCTTACTGCACATGTTGATACACTTGGGGCGATGGTAAAGGAAATCAAACCGAATGGCAGACTGCGCTTAGATTTAATTGGCGGTTTCACATACAATAGCATTGAAGGAGAAAATTGTATAATCGAAACTTCTTCTGGTATGACATATACAGGAACAATCCTTCTTCATCAAGCATCTGTCCATGTATATAAAGAAGCCAGAACGCTTGAGCGTAATCAAGCCAATATGGAAGTTCGCATTGACGAAATGGTTAAGAATCAAGAAGAAGTGAATAACCTTGGCATTGCTGTGGGTGACTTTGTATCTTTTTACCCACGTGTAGAGGTTACTCCTTCTGGCTTTATTAAATCAAGACATTTAGATGATAAAGCGAGTGCAGCGATTCTTTTACTATTAATAAAAAAATTGAAAGAAAATAACATTGAATTACCGTATACAACAAACTTTCTTCTTTCGAATAACGAGGAAATTGGCTATGGCGGAAATTCCAATATTCCTGTAGAAACTGTTGAATATATGGCTGTTGACATGGGAGCAATGGGAGATGGTCAATCAACAGACGAGTACACTGTATCCATTTGTGTGAAGGATTCAAGCGGACCTTATCATTATGCTTTAAGAAAGCATCTTATTCAATTAGCAGACAAGCATGAAGTACCATACCAACTAGATATTTATCCATATTATGGATCTGATGCTTCTGCTGCCATTCGATCTGGTCACGATATCAAACATGCGTTGATTGGGCCAGGAATTGATTCCTCACATGCCTATGAACGTACACATTTTTCTTCTGTTGAAGCAACAGGAAAATTAATTTATCATTATTTACTTAGTGAATTAGTCTAAATTGTTAACAAAAAGAGGATGACATTATCATGTCATCCTCTTTTTGTTATTCTGGTCTTTTGCCCTTTTGCAAATCTTTCATTGTTAATCCAAAATCCATTTGAAAATGGGGATAATCCTTAAAATTAGCCCAGTCTCCTCCCCACTGAAAACCTAATTCTTTTGCTATTTCCACCACTTCCATCCAATCACTTTTGCCATTTCCATTCCCATCATAGTCCATATCCCAGATGACTACACCGTTAATATCTAAAAGAGCGAAGTCTATTGCTAGTCCATAATTATGATAAGACTCCCCGCCCTTTGCATTGGTTACAATTGAACCATCTGTCGTTCTTCCTTGCTCATATAAACGATCTTGCTCTTCTATACTTCTAAAGTCCTCTGTAATGACAGTCCGAATTCCAATATCACCTGCCTTTTGAACAAGGATATCTTTCTTTTCCTTTACAATAGGATTCAATTCAGTAGGCATTGGCACATCACTATAGTCTCTTTCAGGCACATTTAATTTCCAATATATTAGAAGAATAAAGATAAAAATTAATAATATAAAAATGCTTCTGCCATGCTTCTTTCTTTTTTTTCGCAAAATTACGCTCCCATACTTCTGATGTTGTTTTCATTCATTAAGCCGATGATTTTGGACGGATAGTTAATTTTTTGGGGACATGAAATAGATGCCAGATCATGGACAGAAGGATTCCCCTTTTCTAGATTTGACATGCCAATACAGCCACTGACTTATCCATCCCGTCTCTACCATATTTTAATGTAAATATTCAAAGCGAGTAGTGCTTCCAGTCTGTCCAGCAATAACCTCTAATCTAACTTCCATTCGATCCTTTAATTCAGGAACGTGGGAAATGACCCCGACTAATCGTCCTGCGTTTTGGATATCCATCAGTGTTTCAATTGCTTGATCTAGCGACTCTGGATCTAGCGTTCCAAAGCCCTCATCAATGAACATCGTTTCCAGTGAGATTCCACCAGCAAAATTTTGTACGACATCACTTAAACCTAATGCTAAGGATAATGCTGCCTTAAAACTTTCTCCTCCTGATAATGTTTTAACATGCCTTTCTTGTCCAGTATATTGATCAAATACGAGTAATTCTAATCCACTTTGCACATTTCCCTTTGATCGATCACTCTTTCGGACAAGCTGATATCGCCCACTAGTCATTTTTTTAAGTCTACTGTTCGCTTGAAGTAATATTTCATCTAAAAAGGATGCAAGAACATAGCGCTCAAATGTAATTCTTTGTGCATTTTGACCTCTTGAAATATCATATAAATGCCCAACAAGATTAAATTGATTTTCTAATTCTTTTACTTTCCGGTTTATTTCAAGTACTTGTGCTTGGATTTCTTTATTATCTTTTTGTTTTATTATCATATTTGTATGCTCTTGCTGGAATCTATTTTCTTCTTCCACTATTCTTGTTAGCTTCGTTTCGAGCTCTTCTATATTTGGAACCGCAATATCTTTAAGTGCAACTTCTAAATCCTTTAAGCGATCAGAAGCAGAACGACACTCTTCTCGATATGCTTGAACCGCTGCTTTTAGCTTTTCTACTTCTTGTTCCTGCAATTTACTTTCTGCATAGGATCGATAGGTTGGAAACCCTTGCTTTGCCATTTTTTCTAAGAATATATCCCTTTCTGTCTGTAAGCTTTCGGATAGCTGCCTAATTTGTTTTTCTAGGCTTTCTAAACGAACTAACTCCTTTTGTGATTTTTCTTTCGTATTCTGCAACTTTTCTTGAGCTAAAGCAAATTGAGCTTCCAATTTTTCTAACCGCAGCATACTTTCTTGCGATACTTTTTTATATTTGGGTAATTCTCTCAAGTCGGCCGGAATCGTATCCTGCATTTTTTTTAAGGTTGTATTTTGTTCCGTATATTCAATAGTTGTTTCTCTTATTACTTCTGTTGTTTGTTCAAGTAGTGCTTGCACTTCTTGAAATTGCACTTCAACATCAGATAGAGACAACTTCATTTTTTCCATCTCTATTGTTTGCGCCTCTAATTTCTTTTGCTCAAGACTCAATTCCTGCAATTGATTTTTAATTGTATTTGCTGTTATCTCGCTATCCCCATCACTAAATAAAGGATAGACATCGACAACCTTTTTTAGCTTATTCTTTGCATCTTCTGTATACCATTTCCATTGTGTATTGGCCTCAAGCCAAGCAGTTTCTGCTTTTGTTTTTTCTTTTTCTATGCTTTCAAGATCCTTTTTTGCACTTTTTCGATCCTCCTCAGAGAAATCTTCGGTATGAAGATGATTTGTTGCTGGACTTGGATGATGTACACTTCCACAAACCGGACATGCTTCATCCACTTTTAAACTTGCTGCTAAAATAAGCGATTGGTTGGCAATCCACTTATTTTCAAGTTCTTCTACTAATGCTTTTGCATCATCATATCTATTTAATACTTGATCTAGCAATTGTTTTTTTGAATTGGCATCAGACTTTCGTTTCATGCTAGTATGTTCTACTTCCATATATTCATTTATTCTTTCTAATATAGTTTGCAGATTCCGAATTTTATCTTTATTATCTAGAAGTAATTCCTTCATACCGTCTAGCTGTTTTATCCGCTCTTTATACTTTTGAATAGTAATCTCTTTTTCTTTTCGTTGTTTTTGAAGGATTTCTTGTTTAGAAGCATGGCTTTTCATCGCTTTTGTTAATTGATGGAGCTTTCCTTCTACTTCCGCATACTGCAGAACATCCTTTTCCATATTTTTCAATTCAACAAGGTAATTAGCTAATTGTTTACGCTCTTCTTCTTTCGTTATCTCTTCCTTATATAGTTGATCTGCTTCCATTAGTTGTGCTTTAAGCGCTTCTATAGATGTTCGAATTGCCTTTTCTTCTTCTTTTCTATCATCAATTTGTCTTTTTAAGTGATGACAAATTTCCTCTTGCTGTGCAAGGACGGCAGCTTTTTGGGCTAAATCGATTTTCTTTTCTATTTCTGTATATTCCGTTTTCTGACTTTCCAATTCCTTTAAACGTGTGGAAAGATCTTCTTTTAACTTCATTTGCTTAATTATCGATTCTGCTTCAAATAAATGCTGTTTAATGACATCTCGTTCTTTATTTTTCTCGTCGACCTTCGTTTGTAATCTTCCTACCTCTTTTTCCATCGACTCTATTTCTCGCTCTAATAGCGGGAGAATGGCGACATCGTTCTCACTATCTTGTGCCATTTGTGCAATTAAATCTTTATTAAATACTGCAGCTATTTTAGATAGTGAATTTGTACGTAATATTACCTTTTGCTCAACTTCCTTTTTTAGTCCTTGTGCCTGCTCCTTTAGTTTATCTTCAATACGCTTATACATTTCTGTATGGAATAAACGTTGCAAGATATTCTCTTTTTCTTTACTGTCTGATGTAAGTAATTTGCGAAATTCCCCTTGTGGAATCATCAGTATTTGGCGAAATTGATTGCTATCAATTTGCATAATTTCCTTCACTTTTTCATCTACATCACGAACAGAGGAAGCAACAAGCAATTCCTTTCCTTCTTCATCGAATGTAAAGAGTTCAGCTTTCGCACCAATTGTCGTAAATCCATCTCCTCTTTCTTTTTTCTTCTCTTGCTGAGGAGATCGAGTGATGAGATAACGTTTTTCCTTTAATTTAAATTCAAAACTGACTTCTGTTAATAAGAAATCATCGGCAAATTGACTTCTTAATTCTTGCCCATTGCGATCTTCCCCGCTGGCTTTGCCGTAAATAGCATAGCTAATCCCATCAAAAATAGTAGTTTTACCTGATCCTGTTTTTCCAGAGATGACAAACATTGTACGATTGCCTAAAACAGTAAAATCAATAACCTCTTTGTGAGCATATGGACCAAATGCCTGCATGGTTAGTTTTAATGGTCTCATTTTCGTCCCTCCTCTCTTAGAACTTGATTAATAACACTCGCCATCCAATCCTTTTTCTCTTCTGAAAAGGTTGCAGTAGTCATTTCTTCGTAAAAAGATGCAAATAATTCCAGTTCATTTTGCTGTATTTCCTTTTGCACTTGCAAAACAGACTTATCTTTTCGATCTTTGTTTTCTATTTTTCTTTCTAAGTGCAGAACATTTGGGTAGACTTGTCTTAGCTTTTGGATTGGATCAAGTATCGCTCCTTCATCAAGCAAAGTTATTTTCAAATAATCATCTACTTTTTGTTGCTGATAAAAATTTATATCTAGCAGTTCTTCTATATGACCTTCTAGCTCTCTCATATCTTTCTCCGGTGTTAGCGCATGATATTTTTGCGTAAAATTCCCTTTTTCATCCATTTCAATAATGGACACAGATTTCTTTTGCTTCGCTTCGGAAAATGAATATTTCATTAAGGAGCCTGAATATTTAACCGTTTGATGATTAATAGCCTCCGGGCTATGCAAATGACCTAAAGCACTATAAGCAAAGGGGGCAAACAATTCAGCTCCGACACAGCCTGATCCACCGACAGATAAAATCCGCTCCGAATCAGATGTTTTCCCCCCCAGTACAAAGCTATGTCCAATCAACACATTTGGTTCATTAATCTGCAAATTATTTTCCATTTTACCAATAATGGCTTTCATTGCGTCATGATGATTTAGAATCGAATCATCCTCTAGCATTTTTCTGACTACTACTGGCTCGCAATATGGTACTAAGTAGAAATTAACCCCAGCTAAAGACACCGGTGAAAAGCTATTTTCGATTTTTCCATTTAAATAAAATTGATTTTTCTGGTACCAAGAACTTCCGAAAGATAATCTTTCTGCACTATCATGGTTTCCAGATATAGCAAGTATTGGTGTATTTAGCTCAACATTAATAAAATATAAAACCTCATCCAGTAAATTAACGGCATCTGTAGGCGGAATGGAGCGATCATATAAGTCGCCTGCAATAATGACAGCATCTGGCTTTTCTTTCTCTACCAGCTCCATAAATTGTTTCAGCATAAAGCGTTGATCTTCTGTCATGTATAATCCATGAACTAATTTCCCCAAATGCCAATCGGCAGTATGAATAAATTTCACTATTTTCACCTCTAAAATTTTTTATGAAAAAGCATTTTTGGCTGTTTTCGTAAAGTTTGTTGCTATATCTGCACCCTGTATACACTTCGTTTACAATCGGGCGCTACATTCTAATCTCATCAGATTGTACGTATATGCAGAGTGCTTCTTATTACTAATAATTTTTGTAACCCTATGAAAATGCAACTATTTATAAGCTGCATTTACGCTTATTATTTACTTCAATTTATTCCATGCAGTAAAGTCATAATGCATTTACATGGAGATAAAAGCATATATTCTATCATTATAGCAAACATTTTGTAAGAGAAGGAATGAGAGAAAAAGTAAACCAATTATTTCTATTTACATAAATCTAATAGAGCTGGTTATATATAATGAGGGATATGGTATAGAAAAAGGTCAGACCTTTTAAGAGATCTGACCTTTTTTATATGAGGAATGCTATTATTATATTTTAGTAACGTTAGCAGCTTGAGGTCCACGAGCACCTTCTACTACTTCAAATGAAACGTCTTGGCCTTCTTCTAAAGATTTAAAACCTTCCACTTGAATCGCTGAATAGTGAACGAATACATCATTTCCGTCTTCTGCTTCAATAAAACCAAATCCTTTTTCTGCATTAAACCATTTAACTTTACCGTTTTTCATGTGAAAAAATCCTCCTAAAAAGCTTTGCTAGCTTCATCTTTTAATTACCATTTTCATCGCATAAGCATTAAACTATTAATCTCTTAAAATATAAGTTCGATCAATAAATAACATACTAAATACGTTAATAACGGTTAATGTAAATTTAACATTTTTAACTATTATTGTCAATAGAAAACCCTTTCATTTTTCAAACAATTATAATTAATAGAGAAGCTCTTTCATTCTATCCTTTTATTAATTCGGGTAAACTTTGAATTGATTTGATCATAATATCCAGTTTCGTTTCAATTCTATTCAGCAAATAGAAACTGATTACAATTGGAAATCCAACTTGGCTTATAAATGAAATCAAGTCTTCCATTATAAGTTCCTCCTCATAGTATCTCTTTATTACCTTAGGGCTACTGGCATGGAAACCATTAGCCCTTAAGCAATTTGTTCAAAAACCGTTACTAATCGTTAAATCTCATAATCAGTTACATTTCTTTCAACAAGGCGTATTCCTTTCACTGCAATTAATTCTCCGTTCGCACTGCTTAATGCATTAGCTGAAATAATACTTTGCATGACTGTTGATACTTGTTCCGCATCTACTGGTTCAACAGGACTTTCAAGGGAAATTTTTGTTGACTTCCCATTACTCGTTTCAAAAGTTAACTCTAATGATTTCGCCATTTAAGATTCTCCTTTCATTCCTATTTAGGTGTTACTACGGCTGAATAATTTCTGAGACATCATTTCTTTCAATAGAAAATAAAGTATAAGTAACTAGCGATGATAAACTTGCTGCGATCTCAGCTAGCTGTTCAGGGGATGCCGTTTGCTTAACATTCCTAAACGTCTTTGTTACATAATTAGGATCCCCGTTTTCCTTCATACCATTTTGAAACGTTAGCTTAATACTTGATTCATTCCAAATTGCTTCTGCCATCTCCATCACCTCCTTTCACTCCCTAAATAGAGGAAAGGAAAGAAAAAGGACAGTGTATGAATAAATAAGATGATTTTTTCTTAGAGTGTTTTCTGTCATAGGTTATGTAACAATCATTTTTCTTCCTTAGTACATATGCTAGTAATATAGAATAAAAGGAGGGAAAATACTGTGGAATGGTTACAATCTTTTTTACTTGACCATTATTATATATTAGTACCGGTTCTATGGATCATCGGCTATGCTCTTAAGCAAACGCCAATAATACCTGATTGGTCTATCATTTGGATTCTTCTCCTAGCATCTATTGTATTAGCCACTTTTGCATATGGATTTAGCTTTGAAGCAGTTACTAACGGCATTATAGCTGCAGGAGTATCTGTATTCGGACACCAGCTTGTCAAACAGACAGTTAAGGATAGAACGAAATAGTTCTATTCTATAGATACATGGTAAAGGGATGATTACATGTTTTTGCTAAAAAAGAGCCGATCTTCCTTTTGTTTATACAAAAAGATCGACTCTTTCTATTTATAGCTAATTATAATGTAAAATGGGACACAGTTTTTTGAAGCCTTGATGCAATTTCCGATAACCTTTTAGCTGAATCTGTCATCTCGGTCATAGATGCTAACTGCTCCTCTGTTGCTGCAGACGTTTCTTGTGTAAAGGAAATACTTTCTGCCGAAATTTTATAAACACTTTCCATAATCCGCTTCATTTCATTGCTATTTTTTGATAGCTCTTCTATTTCATTCGTTACTTCTTGTACATTTTCTGATACATCGGAAACAGATTGAAAAATTTCTTTAAAGGCGATACTTGTTTTTTCCGTTTCTAAGAGACCTTTACTTACAATCGAGTTAGTATTATTCATGCCATCAACTGCCAGGCTTATTTCCTTTTGAATCGTATCCGTTACATGTTGAATTAAATGGGCAGAATTACTGCTCTCTTCAGCAAGTTTTCTAACCTCGTCTGCCACAACAGAAAATCCTTTACCATGTTCTCCTGCTCTTGCAGCTTCGATGGCTGCATTTAATGCCAATAGATTTGTTTGCTCTGCGACATTCGTTATTAATTCAGCAATTTTTTTAATTTCTACAGACTTTTCTTCCAGCATTTTGATGGTCAGGGAGGAATCTTCAACAGAATAACTTATGTCCTTCATTTTATGAACCACATCATCAATGGAGCGATTACCGTCCTTTGCCTTCTGCATGGAGCCAGTCATTTTTTCTTTCATACTGAAACTACGTACGGTTATTTCTTCCATGCTTTTATTCATAAGACTGTAATTCTCAACTGCAATTTGAAATTGGTTTAATTGGCTCTCCACTTGTTCTACCGTTTTTTCTGAAATACTAGAAACCTGTTCCGCCACAATCGCCGTTTCTTTTGCACTATTTTCCATTTCCGTACTACTGGCAGTAACGATATTAGCTGTCTCTCTTACCTCCTGGATAATTAAGCCTAATTCATCGTTCATTATACTTAATGATTGGACCATTTCTCCAAATTCATCATTTCGCTTTCCTTTCACTTCTTGCTTTGTAAGATTCCCTTCACTAACCTTTTTGATAATACGAGAAGAATCTCTCATGCCTCTTGCTATCGTTCTACTAATCCACACAGCAAGTATGACTGCTGAAATCATCGCAAAGGCACTTATTGCAAGGACTATATAAATATAAATCTTTGTTTCACTTTCTACTTTGCCTCTTATTTCACTCATTCTTGTTTCTTCATATTTAATTAACTGATCTGTTTGATTACTAAATTCAGTACGAATGTCATTAGACTGATTAATAAGGGAAAGATAATTTTCTTCATTTTCTAAAATTTTTTCCTGGACTGCCTTGTCACCTAGAACTAAAAAATCAGCTTGAAGCTTTTGGATGCTTTCAAATAAGTCTTTACTAGTAGCATCGTTTTCCATACTATTTAATGTATCAAAATCATTCACCAGTCTTTTCGAACTACTATCATAATTTGTCAGATAGGAGGTTTCTCCTGTAAGTAAATATCCATTTATACCATCTGATTGGAGCAACATGTCTATTTTCATGTTTTTTAAGATGATTACCTTATTTACTTGCTGATCAATCACATTTGTGTAGTTTTTATCAACCTTTGCAATTTGTGTTATAGAGAGAGTCGCAATTAATAAAATACATATAATAACTAAGAGAAAACCTAGCCCCAACTTTTTTGTAATTGTAAATCTCATAACCTTCTCCCTTCTATATTAACCAATTAAGACTTTTAAGAAATTAATGACTTTTTCTATTATTCTATGATGATTATTCTATTATACTAGCAATTAAGACTTTTTTACTAGATAGTTTTTTAGTAAAAAAATTTTTTCCATCGTTACAGATTTACTCCAACATAAAAAACTAGCAGGAATTCACACATGAATTCCTGCTAGTTTAGCGATATTTACCTTAATGGACAGTGCTTAATTTTTTTGCCAGCTTCTTGTAATTGAAATACATAGAAATTCGCCAAGGTACTATCATACAGAAAGCTAGCATCCAGAACATGCCTCCTAATGGTCCCACATCAATTGAACTGCTTAAAATAAATTTAGCAACAATTCTAATGGCTAATAGTCCAAATAAAATATAGACAAATGCTTTCGAATTAATTAAATATATATCCTGATCCTTAATTTCAAACTTTGTTGTTTTAATTAAAAGAAATGAGAATAATATTCCCGCAATGGCTGCTTCCAAAATTTCCTGTCCAGTAATCCGAAAATAAGGAAAAACAAACATAAGTGCACCTGTACTCATAAAAAATGGAGGAAGAATAATCTTTTTTGGTGAAACTGGCTTCGTAGCCGCTTTCATTCTTAACACCATAAAAAAGACACCCATAAACACTGCGATACATGTTGAAATTATGACAGAAGCCATAGAAAAAACCCCTTTACTTACCTTTTATCTCATAATAATATTTTTAATCTTACCATCAAGATTAGTCCTCTGTCCATTTTTTATAGAACAACAGTGTCTAATTAACGGCAAAAAAAAACGGATACGATAAACATATCCTTTAATACTACACAATCGTTATTTTAAAACTCTATTTATTGCATCTAGTACACGTGTATCATCAAAAGGCTTTACAATAAAATCCTTTGCACCTGCTTCAATTGCTTCAACGACCATTTTTTGTTGCCCCATTGCAGAACACATAATTATTTTTGCCTGCGGAAATTCTTGTTTTATTTCTTTAACAGCGTCCAATCCGCTCATCTCTGGCATTGTAATATCCATTGTGACCAAATCCGGATCTAATTCACGATACAATCTTACTGCTTCTTTCCCGTTTTCTCCTTCACCAACTACTTCATGATTTGATTTAGTTAAAATATTTGAGAGAGTAATTCTCATAAACTTTGCATCATCCACAATCAATATTCTAGCCATCTTGCTTCCTCCTCAACACCCAAAAACAAAAAATCTATTAATATAAATTTATTTACTATCCCTTATTTCAATATAGCGAATCTTTATGATAATTTCAATCTATTTTGTCATAATATATGACAAACCATGGCATGTATGTGTCTAACTTTTTGAGATTTTAAACGAATTTTCTATCCTACTTTTTAACTATCATTATACAGGAACATAAGACTATTAAAAGCCTTGAAAATCGCCAAATATTGGTGAAATGACGCGTGTTAACCATTTCATTCCATCCATATATAACAATATACCCATTAAAATCATACAATAACCACCAATTTTCATCCAATAATGACTATACTTTTTTAGCTTGTTCAAATGTGAGACAAAATAAGACAATAAGATAAACGGAAAAGCAAATCCAAGAATGTAGGCTGTTAAATATAGTAAGCTCGTTTCTGGATGAAGGCTTGCTAATGATAAAACTGTTGCTAGAATTGGACCATTGCATGGAGTCCAGCCTGCTGCAAAACTTAAACCGATTAAAAAGGAGCCAAGATACCCTGTTGGTCTTGTTTTAAAGGAAAAACGATATTCTTTCATCAACCACTTAGGCTGCCATAACCCAATTATCATGAGACCAAACAAGATAATAAGAATGGATCCTATCTTTCTAACTTCTTCTTGATATGTCTTAAAGTATGTCCCTATGAAGGACGAACCGAAACCGAGCGTTATAAAAATAAGTGAAAACCCTAAAAGGAATAATAGTGTATGCCAAAAGCTAGCATTTTTAATGATACTTCCCTTTTCAAGCTGCCCAATTGACATTCCAGTAATATAGGATAAATATGCTGGATATAATGGTAAACAACATGGAGAAATAAAACTTAAAAAACCTGCACCCAAAGCTATAAATAAATTTATATCAACCATTATTTATTTCTCACCTTCTCCCATATATTAACTATATGCTTGTTCAATCTGTTTATGTACTTTTCAATATTTTTGCATTTACTTCCAAAAATAGATATAATTAAATAAATCATTTTCAAAAAAATAGAAACTTGCATTAGTGGGGATACTTCCTACTATCTTGTATGAGTAAATTAATATCAAACTATGTTTCCTAACGATTTCACAACTATTAGAGTTATCAGGATTAATATACGGAAAGGACCATATACCATGCTAAAAAAGCAATTACTAACTCAAATTGAATTAAAACGGTCAGAGCTAATTGAAATTGCTATGAAACATGGTTTTTCATCGTCCTCAGCCATTATATGCAGTCAAGAATTAGATGTATTACTAAATAAATATAATGAAATGAATCTAAAAAAAGAATTTCCTAACTTTCGAAAATCAAAAGAGCAATGGAATGTTTAAGCAAAAAAACCGAAGTTAACCGCAAATACTGCGGAAATCTTCGGTTTTTTATTCGCTTAAAAGGCTTTTTGCTATTTTAAGTAAGTTCTACTTGATGCTCTACCGTTTCTTCAATAGAATCTGCCGCTCCATTTTGAAGAAGATACATTTTATAATACAATCCCTTTTGCTGAAGCAATTGCTGATGATTACCTCTTTCAACAATATTTCCTTTATGAAGGACAAGAATTAAGTCCGCATCTTGAATAGTAGAAAGACGATGAGCAATTGCAATTGTTGTTCTACCTTTACGCATTTTTGATAAGGCAAACTGAATTGCCTCTTCTGTTTCTGTATCAATATTTGCGGTTGCTTCATCCAAAATCAAGACTTTCGGATTGGTCAAGATTGTGCGCGCAAACGCAATAAGTTGGCGCTGTCCGCTAGAAAATGCAGAACCTCTTTCCACCACTTTATGATTATATTGATCCTCTAGCTTTTCTATAAACTGGTTCGCTTGCACAAATTTTGCCGCTTCGATTACTTCTTCGTCCCGAACTTCCCTATTATATAGACGGATATTATCCTTTACTGTCCCATAAAAGAGGAACGGATCTTGTAGTACCAAGCCCATTTTCTCGCGGAGTTCATGCTTGCTGAAGGTCTTTAACGATTTGCCGTCAATAAGAATATCCCCTTTTCCAAAATCATAAAACCGCATAAGTAGATTAACAATCGAGCTTTTTCCACTTCCGGTATGCCCTACTAATGCAACAGTTTCTCCTTCGCGAGCAGTAAAGGAAATATTTTTCAATACATCTTGTTTGCCATCATAGGAAAATGTAACATTTTTGAATTCAATAACTCCATTTTCAATTTTATTCTTGCTATCGGGCACAAGAGTTGGCTCTAAATCTTCCTCATCCAAAATAGTAAATACGCGAAACGCAGATACAATTGCTTGTTGGTATAGCGATAAACGCATCATCATATTATTTACAGGTTCGAAAAAACGGTCTAAATAGCTAACAAACGCGTATAATACACCGATTTCAATTGGATTCGTAAAAGAAGATATTCCAAAATAACTTAACACAAGAATTAGACCTAAGACATAGACTAGATCTATTGCTGGTCTAAGCAATAAACCTTCAAGCTTTATATTCTTCATTCCTGCTTTATAGTGCTTTGTATTAATATCATCAAACTCCGCATTTAATCTTTTTTCTTGTCTGAATACTTGAATAATATTCATTCCCTGTAAAGATTCGCTAAGTTTCGCATTTAACTGGCTTAATCGTTCTCTAATATCCTGATAAAAGCTAGCACTATACTTTCGATACGTATAAATAATAAATCCAAGAATCGGCAGTAAAATTAAACAAATGGCACCGAGCTTTACATTTAACACAAACATCGCGATTACGATGCCAAATATCATAAATCCACTTTGAATAAAAGTCGCAAGAACGCTAACAAACATATCTTTAATTGCCTCTGTATCATTCGTGACTCGCGAAACAATACTTCCAGCGGGAATTTTGTCAAAAAAGCGTAGTCCTAGTGTATGAATTTTTGAAAATACATCAACTCGAAGCTGCTGGATAATGTATAACGCTATTTCTTGAAACTTAAACAATTGAAAATACATAATTACGACATTCATTATTTGAATAAGAATATAGGTTATGCCCAATACCGCTAATGGCTGTAATTCTAAATTTCGTGGTGTTAAATAATCATCAATAAATACTTTAATTAAGTACGGTCCTGCAAGTTCTCCCAATGTTGATAAAATTAGAAGAGCGAAAGCAATCATTACCGCTTTCTTGTGTGGTTTAATATAACGCAATAAACGAAACAATACTTTTCGCTGTTGTTCACTCGTCAATTTAATTGTCTTATCCATTTGTATCCCCCATGCTGACCATTACTTCTAAAGCTTGGCGATGGTACATCTCTTTATACCAACCATTTTCTTTCACAAGCTTTTGATGGTCCCCACTTTGAATAATTTGCCCCTCATCTAATACAATGATAAGGTCTGCATGCTCAATTGCACTTAATCGATGTGAAGTAATGATCGTTGTTTTCCCTTCCCTATTTTCCTTCAGGGCTGTTAAAATGGTTTCCTCGGTTTTTGCATCCACCGCTGAAAGGGAATCATCTAAAATAAGAATTTCTGGATTCATCAGAAGTGCTCTTGCAATAGAAATCCGTTGTTTTTGACCACCAGATAAGGAAACTCCTCTTTCTCCGACAACTGTGTCGTAGCCATCTGTAAACATAAGGATATCCTCATGAATATTTGCCAACCTTGCAGCCTCATGGATTTCTTTCTCAGAAGCATTCGGATTTGTAAAAGCAATATTTTCTCTTACACTAGCGGAAAAGAGAAAATGCTCCTGTGGTACATACCCAATCGAAACTCTTAATGCATCTATATCTATTTGTTTTATTTCTGTCCCGTTAATCATTATCTTTCCATCGTAATGATCATATTCTCTAAATAACAATTTTAAGAGTGTTGTTTTCCCAGCCCCAGTTTTCCCTACTATTCCAAGTGTCTGCCCTCGTTTTAAATGATATTGGATGTTTTGTAGAACGTCTACTTTCTTGTTATAGGAAAATTTTTTCAAATCGTACATAATGTCTCCTGCTGGAGGAGTCTTGATAGCTGCTGGATTATTGATAATATCAACTCTGGTTTCAAGCAACGCAGTAACTCGGTCGTAAGACGCTCTCCCTCTTTCCATAATATTAAAGAGCCATCCAAATGCAAGCATTGGCCAAATCAGTAGTCCCAGATAGGTAGTAAAGGAAACAAGCTGTCCTAAACTGAGTTCACCATTAATAACATAACGAGAGCCAAAAACAATCGCTAAAAAGAAAGAGATACTTACAATAATAGAGATGGTCGGATCATATAACGCATCCACACGAGCCACCTTAATATTCTTATCTACAACATCAAGAGAGGACTTACGAAAATCTTCTATATCTTCTTTTTCTTGCCCAAATGTTTTTAATACCTTTATTCCCGAAATACTTTCTTGTGTCTTATCATTTAAAGAAGAAAAAGCAGCCTGTGCTTGATGAAAATATTTATGTATTAATGAGCCATAATAGCTAGTCAATATTGCCATTAAAGGCATGGGTAATAAACAAATAAGCGTAAGTTTCCAGCTTATGGTTGTAGCCATTGCTATAATAACAAATCCGCCTGTTGCTAATGAATCAACTAGTGTAAGCACTCCCTGCCCAGCTGTTTGCTGGATAGCTTGAACATCATTTGTTGCATGTGCCATTAAATCCCCCGTGCGATTTCGCTGATAAAAGGACTGGGACATCTTTGTAAAATGACTATATAATTGATTCCTCAATAATTTTCCAAGCTTGACAGCTGATCCAAATATCATCACTCGCCAATAATAACGTAGCACATACATGGCTATAGCTGATGCAACTAGAATTCCTAACCACTGTAATAAAATGGACCAATTCAACGTCCTTCCTTGAATATGGTCAACTACAATACCAACTACTCTTGGAGGAATAAGCTGCAGAACTGCAACTAAAATCAACAGGAAAACTCCTCCAACATATGCCTTCTTCTCCTGCATAAAATACCATTTTAAATCGAAAAAAACTTTCAAACTTATACACCTCTTGTCTGTTGGAAACTAATTATGTAAAAATACCCTTCATTAGTTTAGCAAAATATTTAGGAACTGGAAAGAAATTTTATTATATTTTCAAAATATTTAATGGAGTAAAAATATTAGTTCTTTTAGGATGATATTACTTTATTAATCGTCTTTTTATCTAGTGTGTATGTTGCTTTATATTTCTCGATAATGTTTTGTCTATTTCCCGTCTCTCCCCCTAATCGAATATGTGTTCGTATATAAATTTAGTTTAATATCGCCATTGTTAGCTGTCAATACAAAAAGGAATAAATGTTCGAATAACTCATCTTTTGTAATATGGTTTAAAAAAATTTAATTAAATTAATTTTCTGTATATATGTTATAATAAAAAGGTTGTTTATTTAGAAATCAAATTTGTTAAAGGAGGCGTTCATTATGACAAACAAGCAATTTAATCATATCGATTCCAAGGGGAATATGCCTAATTAACAAAACTATTTAGGATTCCCCAAATTTGAAAAGGGGAAAAAATGATGAATACTACCAAAGTAAAAATTGTAGAACTGAATGCTGATAATTGGTATACATGCTGTGGATTAAACTTATCAGAGGAACAAGCAAAATTTATGGAACCAAATGCTATATCTATCGCTCAATCTAAATTTGCACCAACTTTGAATCCGTTTGCTATCTATTATGAAGAGAATGTAGTAGGTTTTTTAATGTTCAATTCTTCAATCGAAGAACTTGGTGGACATTGGATATATAGAATCATGATTGATAAAGATTTCCAAGGACAAGGGATAGGAAAAGCAGCCACTTTATTAATGGTAGCGGAAATGAGAAAAATACCTGATCTCAAAAAAATTGTGGTTGGCTATCATCCCGAAAATAAAGCAGCCCATTCTTTGTATTCCAGTTTGGGGTTTATTGATAATGGAGATAGATTTGGGAAAGAAATGGCTGTTGTTAAAAATATAAAATAAAGCTTCTATCAGAATGGACATCTATCCCTACTGCAACTAAGGTTGGGACATAAACATTGCAGCTAACAATAAATACGAACGATTATGCGGTTAGTTTACATAATCGTTCGTATTTATATTTTAGAAAAAGGTTTAAAAATGAAGTG
>NZ_JVDT01000167.1 GCF_001076885.1 Bacillus sp. 522_BSPC | reverse complement strand
AACTACCGATTCACCAGGTAATTCACTTTTTCAGTGGCCTCGCAATGGAACGACTTAAGTTTTTACACCTGACCATACTTAAAAACATAGATAACCATCTTGAGAAAGTGTCTTTATTTAAGAGCTAAATTAGAGATTGTTCGTCTTTAAAGATTAGTTATTTATTTTGTCCTAGCCTCTTTTTTGTTTTGCTATCAAATTAGTTATCCGCAAATCTTTCTCCTCCGACTTTTTCCCTAATTATTGAATTTTTTCAAATTAGGTATTGAAAAGCGCTTTCATACCGATTATAATACAACTAAACCGGTTTACTAAATCGTTTTATGCGAGGTGTAATGTTAAATGGCAGAAATATATATTCCTCTAAATTCTTTATTTGCTGAAAAAATAACAATGAAAGACCTACTTCAAGCTATTTCAATCGTTGGAAAATCAAAAGCATCTGGAATTGAAATTAGAAGAGAGTTATTAAAGGAAAAGGAATTACTATCTATCTTAAAAAATATACAACCCATTCTTCACAAAGCTAACTTAGCTACCGTTTACTCCGCTCCTGTTCCCGTTTGGAATAGCACAGGGTCAGTAAACGAACAGGCACTTCAAACTATCTTTGAAGAAAGTAACTGTATTTCAGCAAAATGGGTGAAGCTTCCCTTGGGTCATTATATAGAGGATAAGTCAGATCTCCAATCATTATGGCAGATTTTAAAGAACCATCCAAATGGCACTTTATTAGTAGAAAATGACCAAACGTTGGAAGGAGGAAAAATACAGCCACTAGCATCCTTTTTTGAAAACGCTTCTAAAATAGATATTCCAGTGAGCATGACATTTGATATCGGTAATTGGGCGTTTCAAAACGAAGATGCTTATGAAGCTTTTCAAATTTTCCAACCCTTTATTTTCTATCTTCATTTGAAGCATGTATGTAAAGAGGATAATCATTTTTTTACCGTGTCTTTACCAATTGAACAAGACGCTTATTGGCGACAGTTCGATCAATGGATTCCAGCCTCGATTCCGAGAGCATTAGAGTTTTCCTTAGAGAGATCTTTAGAGGAAATGAATAAATATATAGATATTGTTCAAACAAATCAAAGGAGGGAAAATTCACATGCAATCAATTGATGTTATTACCTTCGGTGAGGCAATGGCTATGTTTATTGCTGATTCTTGTGGCCCATTACATGAGATAAATCACTATACAATGGAACTTGCAGGAGCGGAAACAAATGTGGCAATAGGCTTAGCTAAATTAGGCTACCATGCAAGCTTTGTAAGTAAAGTAGGTGCAGATGCCTTCGGAAAATTTATAATGGAGAAATTACAGAAACATCATGTTCAAGTAGATCAAATCCTAACAGACACCCTTTTTCCAACAGGCTTTCAATTAAAATCACGTGTGACACAAGGGGATCCAGAAGTACAATACTTTCGAAAAGGTTCTGCTGCAAGCCATCTATCTATTTCAGACTTTAATGAGCGCTACTTCCAAAAGGCAAAACACTTGCATATGACAGGCATCCCATTAGCACTTTCTTCTGATACTAGAAATTTTGCCAAACATGCGTTAAGCTTTTTTAAAAACAACGCTAAAAAGGTCTCTTTTGATCCAAACCTAAGACCAAAGCTCTGGAAGACCGAAAAGGAAATGGTAGATACCATTAACTTCTTTGCTAAACAAGCCAACTATGTTTTACCAGGATTAGAAGAAGGCATCAAACTAACAGGCTTTGAAAAACCTAGCGATATCGCCTCCTACTACTTAGATGCTGGAGTGGAATTAGTGATTATCAAACTAGGTGAAAAGGGTGCCTACTATAAATCAGCAAAAGAAGAAGCCATAATCAATGGCTACCCGGTAGAAAAAATAGTCGATACCGTTGGAGCAGGTGACGGTTTTGCTGTTGGAGTAATAAGCGGTATATTAGAAAACCTTCCTGTAGAAGAGTCTGTTCAACGAGGAAATGCCATTGGAGCATTAGCCGTTCAATCGCTTGGTGATAATACTGGATATCCAGATAAGCAAGAACTCGTGCATTTTATAAACAATCAATCTCAAAGGAGTGTAAGAATATGAATACCCTTTCTAAAAAAAGATGGATTCGCCTTATCCCGATTGTTTTTATTACCTATAGCTTAGCTTATTTGGACAGAGCGAATTATAGCTTTGGAGCTGCTGGTGGCCTGGCTGAGGATCTAAATATTACAGCAGCTACCTCTTCCCTCCTTGGTGCATTATTCTTTTTAGGCTATTTCTTCTTTCAAATTCCAGGGGCTCATTACGCAGAGAATAAGAGTGCGAAAAAGCTCGTATTTTGGGCGCTAATTCTTTGGGGCTTCTTAGCAACTGCAACTGGTCTTATTTCAAATGTCAAAATATTATTCGTTATCCGCTTTAGCTTAGGCGTAGTGGAAAGTGCCGTTATGCCTGCTATGTTAGTATTTTTAAGTCATTGGTTTACAAAAGCAGAACGTTCTCGAGCAAATACCTTTTTAATTCTAGGAAATCCAGCAACTGTATTATGGATGAGCATCGTATCTGGCTATATTCTTGAATCCCTCGGTTGGAGATGGATGTTTATTTTAGAAGGCTTACCTGCTGTTATTTGGGCATTTCTATGGTGGAAACTAGTAAATGATCATCCAAAAGATGCAAAATGGCTTAACGAAGACGAAAAGGCTGCCATTAATCACGCCTTGTCAGAAGAACAAAAGGAACTGAAACCTGTAAAAGACTATCGCGAAGCATTTAAATCAAAGACTGTTATTCTTCTTAGTCTTCAATATGCACTTTGGAGCATCGGCGTATACGGCTTTGTTATGTGGCTTCCTACTATTATTAATTCAGCACCAAATGCAAGTATCGTAACAACTGGTTGGCTTGCATCGATTCCTTATGTGTTAGCATGTGTTCTTATGTTAGCGGTTTCCTATTTCTCTGATAAATATCAAAATCGCAAGCTATTTGTGTATCCATTTCTCTTGATAGGAGCAATCTGCTTTTATGGCTCTTATTTAATTGGCACAAGCAATTTCTGGCTATCCTTTATTCTCCTTTCCATCGCTGGAGGAGCAATGTATGCCCCTTATGGTCCGTTCTTTGCCATCATTCCAGAAATACTTCCTAGAAATGTCTCTGGAGGAGCCATGGCTTTGATTAACAGTATGGGTGCACTAGGATCTTTTGCTGGAGCATATATTGTTGGCTATTTAAATGATGTAACAGGCGGCTTTGGAGCTTCCTATAATTTTATGGCAATCTCCTTATTATTGTCTGCTATTTTAACAATCATTGCGACAAAAAAGGAAAAGAATGTGCTAGAAAAGAAACCAAAATTAGCACAGCGAGCCTTACATGACTAATTTTTAAGCGTTTTCCTCTTTCCCTTTCCATGTATGAACAGATTGTTTTATACTAGAACAAGAATCTATTAATGTAGTGAGAGAGGAAAACAAATGGCGAAAGTAACCATGGCAGATGTAGCAAGTTATGCTGGTGTTTCCAAGAGCACCGTTTCCCAATATATCAATAAACGTTATGAGTACATGGGAGAAGACACAAGAGAAAAAATTAAGCTTGCAATTGAAGAACTAGGATATCACCCTAATTATATCGCACGTAGCCTTAAACAAAAAAAGACTTCCATGATCGGGATTATTGTAGCAGATATTGTACATCGTTTTTCAACTGAAATCTGCCGTTCCATTGAAGATTATTGCTTTGAGCATGACTATCAGGCGATTATTTGTAATGCTGACAATAATCCTGCAAAGGAAAGAACGTATATAGAAACATTGCGTGCCAAACAGGTAGATGGTCTTATTATTTTTCCAACAGGGCAAAACACAGATATTTATGCAAAAATGATTGAAGAAGATTATCCAGTCGTATTTATGGATAGAGATATACCGGGAATAGAAGCACCCTTTATTCTTTCCACAAACGTTGATTCTAGCTTTCAAGCTATCCAGCTATTTTTGGAAAATGGACATACAAATATCGCTATTTTGACACAGCCATTAACTATTTCTACAAGAAAGGAAAGAATGGATGGGTATAAAAAAGCTTTGCAAGCATACTCGATAGATATTTGTGAGGACTATATCATCAGCTCTGAAATAGAAAATGTGAAAACCGCATTGTCTAAGCTTTTTCAGAAGGAAAATCCACCAACTGCAATTTTAGCCGGAAACGATTTAGTGTTTTTAGAGACTTTAGCTTTTTTACAGGAAAATCACTTCCGTATTCCGGAAGATGTTTCCCTTATTGTATTTGATAATTTTCCTTTTGCCCATCTTTCCAATCCTCCCATGACCATCATTGCACAACCGGCTTTTGAAATGGGAAGAAAAGCAACCGAGGTACTTCTTAAAGAAATCAATAAGGAATCCTATCAAAAGGAAAAAATTATCTATCCATGTGAGTTGATTGTAAGACAATCATCGATCAAAAAGATTTAATAGTATTGGGGAATGGGGAGCGTTCCTTCAAGTTCTCATGATTGTTTGAAT
>NZ_JVDT01000166.1 GCF_001076885.1 Bacillus sp. 522_BSPC | reverse complement strand
CCTGAAATATTCATAGCACTTTAAAAGATGCACGTTTTTCTAAAATGCAGGTGAGAGTTTTCTATCTTTTTATAAGATTGAACATTTTCTAACCTTTAAAATCTAATTAATTTATTTCCCATTGGAAATGTCCTATTTTTAGGCAGACTTCTCCCCTTAACTGAAATTTAAATTTTTTTCAGTTGGTAAAACCAAGTTAAGCTACTCAATCTGGAGTTTTTGTATTTGACCCAATACGTTCCAAAAGAATTTCTGATAGACAAAACTTGATGACAATTTAAAGTAATAAGATCTACCTGATTTCACTAGTTTACTGGCAACTTTAATAAGCCTTGTACGTATGGTATCAATTTGCATCATCTTTTGACCTTGTGGAAAGCAAATGGTTCGTAACCAATTCGTTAAATTATAAGCAAGCAGGCTTAGCATCATTTTTACCGTGTTGACTTGAAAAGAATGACTATTCATGTGATCCAAATAAAAGCCATTCTTTGATTCCTTGATATAGTTTTCCATCGTTCCTCTTTTTTGATAAGCTCGTACGATGTCTTTTGGAGAAGCTATTTCAAAATTTGTAACAAAAAAGGAATGGGCAAAAAGTAATTCACCAGCTGGTCGTACCGATTGGATAATCACTTTTCTTGGTTTCGACCATGACTTGGCTTGATAAGTGGCTTCTTCAAAATAGCGCTCTGTTTCTGAAACATCTCGTGGTGCAGAAGAAGGATGGTATTCTTTAGCAAGACTTTGTAATTGTAGGTTAGATTTTAATCGGATCACATATAAAACGGATTCCTTTTCACACAATTCGTACAAGTCGGGGACGGCAAACCCACTGTCTCCACGAAGGAATAAATTCGTTTCAGGGAACTTTTGGTTGTAGTGTTCAATTAATGGCTGAATAAACTCAACAATACCATTTGAAGTATATACATTTCCGGGACGAAGCTTCGCTTTAAGAAAGTCACCTGTAGCACCATCAAAAGCAACCAATGGATGAAAACCCATTGTTCCATAATGCGTATTGTAGGAAGAATCCTCTTGATTTCCATAAGTATCAGAATGGGTTGAATCCAAATCGATAAATAAAGCTTCGGACCCCCGAAATGAATGGATTTTATCAAGTAATTCTTGGTTTGCTTGATTTAAATGATCAATAGACTCTTTATCAAAACGTGTGTAAAAACGAGATAAACTCGGTTGTGAAGCGAGCGCTGGCGTTCCTATGATTTGGGTGAAAACTGGATCTTTCGTTAAATGATCAGCTGCATCATCCTCGGAATAGCCCGCAATCATTTGATAAATCTTTTGACGTAATAAGTTCTCGTTTGAATGGAGGTAATAGGCCCTAGAATCGTTTAACCTCAAATGGTTTTCTAGTGTTTTTGAAAATCCAATTTTCTCATCGAATTCCCTAAAAAGAAATTCACCAGTATCGGAGGACAGATCCCCTCCATCATTTGACAATTTAATTTTGCGATTGAAATCAAGGGTAATTTGCGGTAAAGTAGCCATTATAAGAATCCTTTCTGTGGTTATTTCGTCGTTGTTTTAACCTTATCAGAAATGGATTCTTTTTTCATTTATCAAGTGAATTAACATTTAACAAAAAAGCTTATTGGAATAACGATTGTAACCAATTAATGATTTTCTATGAATAATTCAGGTTTCAATATATTTTTTCTGTTATAACAGTACTACCTTTTTCTCCTACCTTGTATATTCTTGTCTTTCTTAAGTTATATTGCAAATAAAATGCTTATAAGTTTTTCAAATCGAAAGTTAATGCTTTTAAAAGGAAAAAAATAAATCTAAAGTGTATAATAAAGGATATTACCTTATTAATAGTTAAAAGGGAAATTTAGGTTGAGGAGTTTTGAATATGAAGGAAATTAAAACAGTAGAAACATTTGAAGAAATCATTAACAATGGCGAAACAAATATCGTAAAGTTTTTTACCACTTGGTGTCCAGATTGCACAAGAATGGATATGTTCATAGGGGAAATTATGGAAGCTAATAACGATAAAACCTGGTATAGCCTTAATAAGGATGAATTACCAGAAATAGCTGAAAAGTATGACGTAATGGGAATTCCAAGTCTGTTAATTTTTAAAGATGGCAAAAAAACAGGTCACCTACATAGTGCCAATGCAAAAACACCAGAACAAGTAGAAGAATTTTTGACAGCACAAAAGTAAATTTTTTGATAGAAAAGACGAGAAGAATTCCCTTCTCGTCTTTTCTATTGCCTTTTCTACTCTATAATCAACCAGTGTTGCGTAAACCTGCAGCAATACCATTAATCGTTAGAAGCACTTGATTCATTAATTCCTTATCCGGTATTTCTTGTTCACGAAGCTGTTTAATTAACTCTACTTGGAAGAAATTCAATGGGTCGACATATGGGTTTCTTCTATAAACAGATTCTTGAATTGTCGGCGTATGATCAAGTAATTCTTCAATTCCCGTAATTTCGAGTAATATTGCCTTTGTCTTATCATATTCTTCTTTAATATTTTGATAAATGCGATTACCAATAGCTTCATTTTCAACAAGGGAAGAATATTCTCTAGCAGTTGTTAAGTCTGCTTTCATTAGAGCCATTTGTAAATTATCAATCGTGGATCGGAAGAATGGCCACTTAGCATACATTTGCTTTAAAATTTCAATATTGCCTTGCTTTTGATTTGCAAATTCAGAAAGACCAGTACCAGAAGCATACCATGCAGGTAGCAATTGCCTACTTTGAGTCCATGCAAATACCCATGGAATGGCACGTAAATTTTCAAATGTAGTTTTATTTTTTCTACTCATTGGTCGAGAACCAATTTTTAAGTTTCCTATTTCGTTTAAAGGTGTCGCTTCTTTAAAATAGGTCATAAAATCAGGATCATTAAATACTAGTGATTGATATTTTGCCAAAGAAATAGCAGATATTTCTTCCATGGAACTTTCCCAAAGGCTTCTTTCCTCTTTATGTTCACTAATATCCTTCGAGATATGAGCAATTGCCATTAACAATGTCGACGTTGCTTGTTCCAAGCTTCGATAAGCAATATCTTCCAACAAATAACGAGAAGATAATACTTCCCCTTGTTCTGTAATCTTTACTCCATCCCCTAATGTTTCAGCTGGTTGAGATAGAATGCTTTTATTTAAAGGACCGCCGCCACGACCAAGGGAACCACCGCGGCCATGGAAAAACTTCAAGCCGATTTGATAATTGCTTGCCATTTGGTGAATCTCTCGTTGTGCCTTAAATAGCTTCCAGTTCGCCGTTAATGTACCGCCATCCTTACTTCCGTCAGAATATCCTAACATAATTTCCTGTTGGTCATTATGCCGTCTTAAATGCTCTCTATATACTGGCATACGAAATAAAGTTTCCACAATTTCTGGACCTGCAATTAAATCCTCGATTGTTTCTAATAATGGTGCAACATTTAAATGACTTTCAACTGTTCCATCAGCATGTAAGCGATAAATTCCCGCTTCTTTTGCCAATACAAGCACCTCAAGAATATCACTTGGTGATCGTGTCATACTTATTAAATAAACATTAATTGCACGCTCACCAAATTTTTTATGAGCTTCCCTAATCATCGTAAAAGTACTAATCATTTCCTGTGTTTCTTTTGAGTAGTCTTCGTTTAGCAAAAGAATCGGACGAGGATCTTTTAAAACAGACTCCAATATACCTAATTTTTCATTTTCAGGTAGATTTTTATAATCATCTGTTATGCCAACTTTGCGCAAAATCTCATCGATTGCAGATTCATGTTCTCCACTATGGTTTCGAATATCCAATGTTGCTAAATGAAAGCCAAATAATTGCACTTGACGAATTAATTTTTGCAAATCCTTTTGCTGATGAGCTTTCGGCTGATGTAGTGCAAAGCTTTCTTGAATTATGTATAAATCTTCTAACAATTCTTCTGCTTTAACATAGCCTTTTTCAGATTTCCCATATTCTTTTAATCTTTCTAAAATAATTGAAAACTTTCTGCGGTATACTTCTTTTTCTACTGGCCATTTCTTTTCAGGAGTCAAATATAGCTGTTCTTCTTCCATAATCGTTTGAATTAGCTTCGAACTAACTTTCACTCGATTAGTGGAATGACTAAATTTCTTCATTAATTCATCGACTGCACCGATGTATTTTTGAATTACTAATTCATTTTGCTTATGAAGTGTTTGCCATGTAACATCTGGAGTTACATTCGGATTACCATCTCTGTCTCCACCGATCCAAGAACCGAACCATAGAAAATTAGGTACTTTCCATTCAAAGTTAGGATAGTTTTCTTGAAGTGCATCTTGAACTTCTTGATGGATTTCCGGAAGAACATCAAACAAAGTTTGTTCAAAATAATACAGCCCATTTCTTACTTCATCCATTACAGTAGGACGTTCTTGACGAAGCTCATCCGTTTGCCACATGATGGTAATTTCCTCAAATAAATCATCATTGAAATGTTGTCGTTCTTTCTTTGTCAGCATCGGATTATCAAGTTGTTTTAAGATAGTTGCAATTCTTTTTTGGCTTTCTAGAATCGTACGTTTTGTTGATTCAGTCGGATGTGCAGTAATAATCAATTCTAATGAAAGGGTATTTAGCACCTCTTGAATCGTTTCTTCCGATAAATTCTTTTGTTTAAATGCCATAATTGCACGCTCAATGGAATATGGCTGGACGCCTTTTTCCTGACTTAATTGATATTCTCTTTTGCGACGAATACGGTGGTTTAATTCAGCTACATTCACCAAATGAAAATATTTGGAAAATGCTCGAATAACTTGTCGACGTACAGGCTTTTCTAATTGCTCCATTTCAAGCTTTAATTGATTATATGTATGTTCATTGTTTGTCTCGCGCAGTTCCTTTGCTAACTTACGTATGATCTCAACCTTCTCTAATAATTCTTGACCACCATGGTGGATAAGTACTTCACCAAGAATATTTCCGAGGTGTTTTACATCTTTTCGCAAAGGTAAACTACTCTCATTTCCTTTTATCTTTGTTGTCATTAGATTACCATCCCTTAATCTAAATTTTTAATTAACTACTCTATTATCATTAATCGTATCACTATTCTTTTAAAAATTCATTAACTAAAATCAATTATTAATAGATAGAAAAGATAGATTACAGATAATCCATCTAATAATTATATTATTCATTCGGAAATACACTTAAAATGGATTTATATTCCAATCGCTGGCGCGTGTAATAAGAAAAAATTGGTAAAATTTAATTTTGGGCTCCAAATCTATATTACATAATTTATATAACCTAAATAATTTAATGTGTAAACCCATTTTCAAAAAATAACTGAAAATTGACGGATTTTTTTTGGTACATGTTCCATTTAGAAGCAAATTATATCACATTTATAACAGGATGAAAACAAGCACTAGCGTTATGTGTTTTATTATATAAAAAGAGGAAGTGTTTCCACTTCCTCTTTTTTTAATGGTGATGATGTTCTTTCGCTGGGTTATAAATTGTAAAACCTGGTTGCGGAACATGAAAATATTGAATCCATACGCCATCCAAGAAATCAGCATCTCTTGTATCTAATAAGATCGGAATGTCTTTATCAGACTGAACAACTTCATCATGCTCGGTCTTTTGGTCCAATTTCAAATCATAATGTGCATGATTTCCATGATTCTCTGTTATGTATACACGAATCATTTCGCCTTCTTCCGCCTTTTCTAGCATTTGATTGAGTACTTTTACTGCGTGTCTGTTTATTTTGACTTTCATCTAAATATTCCTCCTAAAGCAAAACCTTGCCTTCTTCTAAATACTATTCCATTGTAATCTCCCAAAGAGATGTTTGCAAATATTCAAGCCTTTTTCAGCAATTTTCCTAAATGGTTCTTATTTGCATAGGAATCGTTAGAATGTCTTAGGTGCACTTAAAAAAAGCAAATAAAAAAGCAACCCATTAACAAACCTGGATCGCTAATAAAATGATACTAATTAAATCATTGCACGGTCTTTTTGAATGGCCTTTAAATCATTTAATTCTCTTGCAAATACGTCAAATTTCTCTTTATTTAAAACATCTAAAGACTCATTGACTTTATAGTCTAAATAATTCATTCTCAATTCCAGATCTAGTAATGAGGTAATCTTTTTATTTGCGATAAATTCTTCTATTTCATCAACAAACATAAAGAAACTATAATCATTTATCATAACGAGTAGAAGCCAACCAAGGGAATCTACATACTTTTTTTCTTCTGTAACTGTAATAATATCCCCTTTATGTAAATCAAGTATGAATGTATGTTCAGGTCTAGGACAGGTACATTCGATCATATATTGAAATGGAGTTAAAACAATGAAATCATTTTTCACTATATCTTACACCTTCCTAATCTTTTCTTTATATTATTTGTCTTTATTTTAAATGAAAATGATTATCACTGTCAATTATTTTTCTTATAATTATACTGAAAATACAAATATATTTTTCTAAGACCAGCAGCATGACTACACTTTGATTTCCATGGGGCAACCGACAAGCCTTACTCGCCATTCCAGGAAGGAGACAGCCTAAATAAAAAACCTTTCATATCTCCTTTAATTTTCTAATCGCAGGAAATTTATGAAAGGTTTTCTAAATTTCTGATTCTTAAACAGAATGTGTTTCTACAACCGTACTAGTTTCTACACTACCTTTGACTGTATTTCGGTGCGCTATTTTTTCCTTAAAAGTACTCATCATAAAGGAAATAATAAACACAGACACTATACTATATAAGCCTCTAACTATACCTACACTATATAGACCAATCAAAATAACAATTGTATCAAAAATAAAATTTGTCTTCCCCATATTCCAGTTAAATTGCTTTTGAAGAGTAATAGACAAAATCTGTGCTCCTCCTAATGAAGAGCCATTCATAAATAAAATAATCGTTCCTATCCCAATAATGAATCCGCCCATAATCGAACCTAATAAAGGATAAAAAGCTATGGATGGAAGAATAATTGGGAGTAAAGAAGAAAATAAAGTAACTAAGGATACGGCTAATATTGTTGAAAATGTAAACTTCTTTCCCATTTTAAAATAAGCCAGTATATAAAACGGGATGTTTATTAAGGTGAATAAAATGGAAAAAGAAATAGGTAGCAAATAAGATACACTTAATGCCAGACCTGCTGTTCCTCCTGTAACGATGGACGAGCCTTTTAATAAATACAAACCAAATGACGTAAGAAAACATCCGAACATCATAACTGTCATTTTTTTCAAATATAACACTCCTAAAGTAACGTAAAGTAAGTGGAATAGTAATTTGAGGATTCATGGGTGAAATCCTATAAAAATATGTGGTTTTTTTGTGGAATTCTTACATATATAATGATAGAATATATCGAAGCAATTTTACATACCAATCTGAATGTATTTATCCTGTACACCCTCAAATTCGCATAAATAATTATACTAATACATTCAATTTGCAAAAAGGAGCATTTATTGAAATGGATAAAGTTGACATACAATTACTTAAAATTTTACAGGAAGATGCCAGAATTACGGTTAGTGATTTATCCAAAAAATTAGCATTAAGCCGTCCAAGTGTGTCTGAAAGGCTGTTGCGACTGCAAGAAAAAGGAATTATTTTAGAGTTCAGTGCGAGAATATCGCCTGCAAAACTAGGCAGAGAAACCCTCTTATTCATTCAAATTAGCGAGCTTAAAGAAGAACCACATGTGTTTGAGGAATTCATCAAATCAGAAACAGATATTATTGAATGTCATCGGGTGACTGGACCTGTAAGCTATACTATAAAAGCAGCTGTTTCAGGAATAGATGGGATGAGAAACTTAGTTGATCGACTTATCCCGTATGGAGCGATAAATACATCAGTCATTTTAGCATCCCCAGTTCCTTACAGACATATATTGCCAAATGACCAACCAGAAGATTAAGGTGAAAAGTCTGGTAATCATAAGCATATTTAATCGCTTATGATTACCAGACTTTTAATCTTTCTTATTCAAAATGGGCAATAAATCATGAAGATCATGTATCTCATAAGTAGGCTGAATTTCCTTTTTTTCTACATGCTCCCGATTTATCCAGACTGATTTAATTCCCGTTTTATTCGCACCTTTAATATCTGTCATCAAATTATCTCCCACCATTAAACATTCCGACTTATCTACACCAAGTAGTGAAACAGCATGTTCAAAGATGGACGGGTCAGGCTTTCCTTTTCCAAAATCCCCAGAAATGACAA
>NZ_JVDT01000165.1 GCF_001076885.1 Bacillus sp. 522_BSPC | reverse complement strand
CGCCGTGAAAGGGCGGTGTCTTAACCGCTTGACCAATGGGCCATGATTGATATCTATAAATGGTGAGCCATGGAGGATTCGAACCTCCGACCCTCTGATTAAAAGTCAGATGCTCTACCGACTGAGCTAATGGCTCCTATTATGAGCTTGTCTCTTTTGTTTTTGTCATTTGCGACGCTTTTTATATTAGCATATTATCAAAATAAAAAGCAATACTTTTCTTAAAACTTTTTTAAATTTTTTTTATTTTGCTCTAAGCTACATTTCCTTTTAAGATTAATGTACTTTTTTGCGTTTGTTTATATATCCACAACCTTACCATTATCGCAAATTCAAATGCTAGCCAACAACCATTAAGAATAAGTTAATCGTCTCTTTAATTCAAACAAAGTAGTCTGTATTCTCTCATACCCATCTATCTACTTGGAAAAACAAAGGTCGTTCAAAATTTAGAACGACCTTTATTTTCATGTTTAGATTTGTCTCCAAGGGCTGTGTATAATATTTGTTTGTGTACGATCCGGCCCAACAGAGAACATAGATAATGGAATCCCAGTTAACTGTGATACTCTTTCTAAATAATGACGAGCATTTGCCGGAAGATCGCTTAGTGTTTTACAGCTAGTAATGTCTTCTGTCCAGCCTGGTAGCTCTTCATATACTGGCTCACATTCTGCTAATACTTTTAGGCTTGCTGGGAACTCTTCCATTACTTCCCCTTTGTATTTATAAGCAACACAAATTTTTAACGTTTCAATTCCTGTTAAAACGTCAATGGAATTTAGAGAAAGATCTGTAATACCACTAACACGACGAGCATGTCGAACTACTACACTATCAAACCAGCCAACACGACGTGGTCTACCAGTTGTTGTTCCATATTCACGACCAACTTCTCTAATTTGGTTTCCAATTTCATCATTTAATTCTGTTGGGAAAGGTCCGTCTCCAACTCTTGATGTATAGGCCTTTGATACACCTACAACATGTTTAATTTTAGTTGGCCCAACACCTGAACCAATTGTTACGCCTCCAGCTACTGGATTAGAAGAAGTGACAAATGGATAAGTACCTTGGTCAATATCAAGCATTACCCCTTGAGCACCTTCAAAAAGAACTCTGCGTCCATCATCTAATGCATCATTTAATACAACAGAAGTGTCACAAACATATTGCTTAATTTGTTGACCATATTCATAATATTCATTTAAAATATCCTCTAATTTAAAGCCTTCTGTTTCATAGATGCGCTCTAACAGACGATTTTTTTCCACTAAGTTTCTTGCAAGTTTTTCTTCAAATACTTCTCTATCTAATAAATCAGCAATACGGATACCAATACGTGCAGCTTTATCCATATAAGCTGGTCCAATGCCTTTTTTCGTTGTTCCAATTTTGTTAGCACCTTTGCTTTCTTCTTCCACTTCATCTAATTTCAGATGATAAGGAAGAATAACATGCGCACGATTGCTAATTCGTAAGTTATCTGTTGTAACATTACGGTCATGTAAGTACTTTAACTCCGCAATAATTGCTTTTGGATCCACTACCATACCGTTTCCAACAACACTAATTTTTTCTTTATAAAATATCCCAGATGGAATTAAGTGTAATTTATACGTTTCGCCATTAAACTTAATTGTATGTCCTGCATTGTTACCACCTTGATAACGTGCAATCACTTCTGCATTTTCAGATAGAAAATCGGTAATTTTACCTTTTCCTTCGTCTCCCCACTGCGTTCCTACCACCACTACTGATGACATATCCTAAAGCACCTCCACAGGTTTCTATATCTTTTTATTATATCCTTAATCAAACATTCCTATTTTACCAACTTTTTAACATAAAAGTCAACAAAACACGAACAATCTTTTTAATCAATTAAAGTTATGTTCGTAAAAACTGATAAATAAAGATAGATAATTTTGTAGTATTTGCTCCTATTGATGCATTTATTCATCTAAAAAAAGCATAAAAAAAGATTAGTAGCTTTAAAACTACTAATCTTTTTTATTAGGCCCCTGTCGGCATCGCACCATCCTCAAAACGCCGTTCTAGATTAACGAATTTATTGTATTCTTTTACAAAGGCTAGCTGTACGGTTCCAGTCGGACCATTACGCTGTTTCGCAATAATGATTTCGATAATATTCTTGCTTTCTGATTCTTTATCATAGTAATCATCACGATATAAGAAGGCTACAATATCCGCATCCTGCTCAATACTTCCTGATTCCCTGATATCGGACATCATCGGACGCTTATCTTGTCTTTGCTCTACACCCCGTGATAACTGAGATAAGGCAATGACAGGCACTTGAAGTTCACGTGCAAGCTGTTTTAAGGAACGAGAAATTTCCGATACCTCTTGCTGTCTATTTTCACCAGCACGGCCACTTCCCAAGATTAGCTGTAAGTAATCAATTAATATCATTCCTAAGCCGTGTTCTTGCTTTAGACGACGGCATTTTGCTCTTATATCTGTAATCTTTACCCCTGGTGTATCATCAATGAAAATACCTGCATTGGACAAGCTTCCCATTGCCATCGTTAGCTTTCCCCAGTCCTCATCTGTTAACGATCCTGTACGTAGACGCTGGGCATCTATATTCCCTTCTGCACATAGCATACGCATGACAAGCTGCTCTGCTCCCATCTCCAAACTAAAAATGGCTACATTTTCACCTGTTTTTACAGCAACATTCTGAGCGATATTTAAGGCAAAGGCCGTTTTACCAACAGATGGTCTTGCTCCAACGATAATTAAGTCATTTCGCTGAAATCCTGCCGTCATTTTATCAAGTTCAGCAAACCCTGTTGCTATCCCTGTAATATCGCCTTTGCGATTATGCATTTCTTCAATATTATCGTATGTTCGAACAAGAACATCTTTGATATTATGAAACGCCCCAGCGTTTTTCCGCTGTGCTACTTCTAAAATATTCTTTTCTGCTTCACTTAATAAAGCTTCTACTTCATCTTCACGTGAATACCCATCTTGGGCAATATTCGTTGCTGTTCGAATTAAGCGGCGCAACAATGACTTTTCTTCCACAATTTTTGCATAATATTCTATATTTGCAGCAGTAGGTACCGAAGCAGCCAACTCACTTAAATAGCTGACTCCACCTGTATCCTCCAAATTATTGGTTGCTGCTAACTCTGATGTCACTGTAATTAAATCGACTGCTTTTCCTTCGTCATTTAATTTCAGCATTGTCGTATATATTCTTTGATGTGCGCCTCTATAAAAATCTTCTGGTATAAGGATCTCAGAAGCTAATGTTAAACTTTGTGGTTCAAGGAAAATGGCCCCGAGTACAGCTTGTTCTGCCTCAATATTCTGTGGGGGCATTCGATCATTTAAAACTTCACTCAATCTATAAAACCTCCTTAAAATGAGAGGATATGATAAAAAACATAGCCTAGATAAAAAAAAGCAACAATCTATTTTACAAAAAGAGCTTCCTTCCTGCTAAAGAAAGGTATTTTTGTAACAGCTGTTCCTTTTTCTCTTCTTTCCAATTACCTATTAATATGATATATCTTTTATAAAGCTCTAATATTCATCTACATTTTTAGTTAAAAATCAGTCAAACAAAAAATGTGACCAGCTAAACCTGTATCACATTTTCTTAAGCTTATTCTATTTTAACATGTTTAGAGATAAATGGAACTTCCAATATTAGCTTAATTCCTTAACATGTACATTTAAAGTTGCTGAAACCTCATGGTGAAGCTTTACGGGAACCTTTGTCACGCCTAGAGAACGAATAGCATCATTTAAATCAATTTTTCTTTTATCGATTTTAATTTGATGCTTTTTATTTAATTCATCTGCAATTTGCTTACTTGTAATAGATCCAAACAATCTGCCGCCTTCACCTGATTTGGCATGCAGCTCAACTGTTACTTTTTCCAGCTTTTCTTTTAATTCTTTTGCTTTTTCTAGTTCTTCCATCGCTTGTTTCTCTTCTTTTTTCTTTTGAGCATTTAGCGTACTAACTGCTGATGCATTTGCTTCGACAGCCAATCCCTGTTTTAAAAGAAAGTTATGTGCATAACCATCTGCAACGTTTTTCAATTCGCCTTTTTTCCCTTTACCTTTTACATCTTTTAGAAAAATTACTTTCATTCTTTTCTTCTCCCTTCGAAATACTCATCTATTGCTAGCTTTAGTCTTGCTTCTACTTCTTCCATTGGCATATTTGAAAGCTGGGTAGCTGCATTGGTTAAATGGCCTCCACCATGTAAGCTTTCCATAATAATTTGGACATTGATTTCTCCTAAAGAGCGAGCACTTATACCCATCATTGTTTCTCCTCTAGGAGCTATTACAAACGAGGCAATGATTCCATCCATTGTTAATAAAGTATCTGCTGTTTGTGCAATCAGAACACTATCCACTACTTCGCCTTCTTTGGCAGTGGCTATTGCAATACCCTCTTTATAAAATTGAACATTTTCAATTATTTTCGCTCTTTTCACATAGTTTTCAATGTCCTCTTTGAGAAACTTCTGAACAAGAACTGTATCTGCTCCTTGTCCTCTTAAATAGGACGCTGCATCAAAGGTTCGAGCTCCTGTTCTTAAGGTAAAGCTTTTCGTATCAACAATAATTCCTGCTAACAGAGCTGTTGCTTCTAGCATTTCAATTTTAACACTTTTTGGTTGATATTCTAATAATTCAGTAACAAGTTCAGCAGTTGAAGAAGCATATGGTTCCATATAGACAAGAAGTGGATTCTCAATAAATTCCTCACCTCGTCGATGATGGTCAATTACTACTACATCTTCTATTTTATTCAATAAATGCTCTTCTATCACTAGAGAAGGCTTATGTGTATCAACAACTACTAGCAAAGTATCCCCTGTTGCCATCTCTAAAGCTTGATCAGGTGTAATAAATTTCATAAATAGAGACTCTTGCTTTTTAATTTCTTCTAGCAGCCTTCTAACAGCTGTATCTATTTCCTGAAAATTAATGACGATAAATGCATCTTTTTGATTCATTTGAGCAACTTTATGAATTCCAATTGCTGCGCCAATAGCATCCATGTCAGGATTTTTATGTCCCATTATAATAACTTTGTCACTATCTAAGACTAATTCTTTTAAAGCATGGGAAATAACTCTGGCTCTAACTCTTGTTCGTTTTTCTACTGGATTAGTTTTTCCACCATAGAATTTCACTTTACCATTCGGCTGTTTAATCGCAACCTGATCTCCGCCTCTTCCTAGGGCTAAATCAAGGCTAGATTGCGCAATATTCCCTAGCTCTGGCAAGGAGGATACGCCTGATCCTACCCCAATACTGAGTGTTAAAGGAACATTCTGCTTTGTTGTTAATTCTCTAACATCATCTAATATGGTGAATTTCCCTTTCTCCAAGCTTTGTAAAATATGTTCATTAAAAATAGCAATGAAGCGATCAGAAGATATTCGTTTTAATAATACTCCATTATCTGTAGCCCATTTATTTAAAATGGCAGTAACAGTATTATTGATGCTACTTCTCGTCTGGTCATCCATCCCTTGTGTTAAATCATCATAGTTATCTAAAAAGATAATCGCAATTGCAGTACGTTCATCTTCATAAAGCTTCTCAATTTGCGTTTGCTCTGTAACATCGAAAAAATATAAAAGGCGCTCTTCCACTTTATGAATAACTCGAAATTTCCTTTCATGCAATGTAATGATTTCTGTTTCGACCTCTTGTTTAATTAAGGGGATAATCGATGGTGAAACATCATATAATGACCTTCCAACAAGTGTATCCTCTGCAAAACAAGATGCCAAAAAGGGATTGGTCCATTCAATATAATAGTCATCATTTATAAGCATGATTCCTATCGGCATTTCCATTAGGGCCTCTTCCCCCACCTTTTTGACTCGGTAGGAAAGAGTCGTTATATACTCTTCCGTTTCCTTTCTTTGACGACTTTCTATTCGTAAGATGAAATAAAAAGGGGTAACAAAAAGGACTAACCCAATTAAGGAAAATACCCAGTTATAAAAAGAGAGGATTCCAAGCATGATAATGGTAATACCGATTAAACATATTAATGGATACCGTATGGATCCTTTCTCTAAAAAAGTAGGCAATTTTTCTCCTCCTAAAACTCGTGAGATTTCACATAATCCTTGCTATGTATTCTTTATACCTGATACTATTATACCCCATTAAACTAAATTAAAATATAAAAAGGTCTATCCCTCTTCGGTTATCCAAATAATAGAGGATACAGGATATAGGATATACATAACCAGAAAGGGTTTGCATCATCACTTAATATTTTACTATCATTCTGATTCTTCTTCAACGAAGTTACTCAGAAGAAATACTAGAATAAAAATAAAGCAGACATCTTTAGGACATAAGCAGTACAAAAAAAGAAGCTTTTCCAAATAATGATGTATGTATTGTATTGGACAGAAAAAAATGCGACAGAGTGGTTCATTTTCCCAAAATAATACAAAAACCCTATTAAACAAAAGTCTAATAGGGTTTTTTATAGGCTAATTATTCTCCACTAACGTATGGTAGTAAAGCCATAGTACGTGCACGTTTAATAGCAATCGTTAATTTACGTTGGTATTTAGCGCTTGTACCTGTTACACGACGAGGTAAAATTTTACCGCGTTCTGAGATGAATTTTTTTAGTAAATCTACATCTTTATAATCGATTTTAGTGATGCCGTTAGCTGTAAAGTAACATACTTTACGACGTTTAGCACGGCCACCTCTGCGTCCACCCATTGCCATGAGATTAACCTCCTTTTTTGATCATCAAAATTATATTAGAATGGTAAATCATCATCTGAAATATCGATTTGACCGCTATTTGCAAATGGATCTTTATCCACTTTCGTATAATCCTGATTATTTCTATTTGTTTGAGGTCGCTGATTCTGATAATTATTTGATCCTCCAAAAGGATTATCTTGTTCTCTTGGGGCACCATAATTCATGTTGTCACTTCTATTATTAGCAGAGCTGTTTCTAGGTTCTAAGAACTGAACACTTTCTGCTAATACTTCGGTTACATATACACGCTTTCCGTCTTGTCCATCATAGCTACGCGTTTGAATACGACCATCGACACCCGCTAAACTTCCTTTTTTTAAGTAGTTAGCAACGTTTTCTGCTGGTTTTCTCCAAATAACACAGTTAATGAAGTCTGCTTCTCTTTCACCTTGCTGATTTGTAAAGGTACGGTTAACAGCAAGTGTGAACGTTGCAACGGCAACTCCACTTGGTGTATAGCGCAACTCCGGATCCTTAGTTAAACGGCCAACAAGAACTACCCGATTCATCATCAGTTTCAACTCCCTTCCATCTAAAATGTTTCACGTGAAACATTGTTTATATATTATTTTGCTTCATCTTTAACTACGATGTGGCGAATGATATCTTCGTTGATCTTAGCTAAACGAGAGAATTCTTCAACCGCTACTGGTGCAGCGTTAACTTTTACTAATTGATAGTAACCATCGCGGAAATCATTGATTTCATATGCAAGGCGACGTTTACCCCACTCTTTTGATTCTGCTAATTCCGCTCCATTATCTGTAAGAATAGCGTTGAAACGCTCAACAAGTGTTTTCTTAGCCTCATCTTCAATATTTGGACGGATGATGTACATAATTTCGTACTTTTTCATCACTTTCACCTCCTTTTGGTCTAGACGGCCCATAGTTGGGCAAGGAGCAACTATACATTACTCACAAGGTAAAAGTATAGCATACTTCGTTTCAAATAGCAATGTACTAAAAATAACATAAGTTATTACTATTTTATCTTCGTTTAATTAGACTTTTATGCATACTTTTTATTTAATCCTTGTCGGGTTTGAAGTACTTCACAATACTCGCATAACAATCCATCAAAAATTGTGTCCCATGATTGCGTTAACGCATAGATTCTAGCTTCTCTCCCCATGCTCACTCTCATCTTTTCATCAAATAACAATTCGCTAATAGCTTGAAGAAAGCTTTCAGCATTTTGTTTTTTGCATATTCTGCCATTGATATGATCTATGACAAAGTCTTTTACGCCACCCTCATTAGCAACAATTGCTGGAGTTCCACAAGCCATTGCTTCTAATACAACATTTCCAAAGGTTTCTGTATAGGATGGGAAAACGAAAAGGTCGGCTCCTGCATATATCCTTGCCAAGTCATCCCCTTTTATATAACCAGTCAATGTAATATTTTGTTGTGACTTTTCCTTTTCTCTCCAAGCCTCCTTATTTGGTCCATCTCCAACTATTAGCCAATGGACTGATTCCTTTATATTCGAGGGCAATTTATCCACGATATCATTTAATGTAGCCAAATCTTTCTCTGGAGCTAATCTCCCTACATACAATAAAATATGGTTTTCTCTGATATGGTACTTCCTTCTAATTTGTTCTTTCGCATCGATGTTTGGCGTGAAAAGTTTAGAATCAATCCCTCTTCCCCAAACTTTTAATTCTCGAAAATCCAATGACTCTAATTTTCTTTGGGTTTCGTTACTGGGAACAAAAATTCTTTCTGTTGATTGATGGAACCATTTTAAATATTTCCATAAAAATGGCTCTAGTAAGGAAGCATGATAATATTTAAGATATTGATCAAAATTAGTGTGATAAGAAGAAACAACTGGGATATTTAATTTTTTGGCAGCGAATAATCCATACAGTCCCATCATATAAGGTGTAGCCAGATGAATTAGATCTGGTTTAAACTGTTTTAGATTATTTTCTATCTTTCTTGGGTTCGTAATAACTGTCCGGCACTCTGGATAAACAAAAAATGGAAGACTAGGAAATTGGTTGATATTTGGGTATGTAGTAGAAGATTTATTTTCTGGAGAATATACTTGATAGGAAATTTGCTTTTTTTCCAAATGGTTACTAAGCCTCTTCAACGTCTGTGCAACACCATTCACTTGAGGAAAATAAGTGTCTGTGAAAATGGCAATTTTCAAAAACTCCACTCCCTTTTTATCAAGTTAGTTATAGCTATTCCTAGCTTACCATTGCCATGCTTGGATAGTTTTAAAGAATTGTAAAAAGAGTGTACATTATTATTTACAAAAAAAACACGCATTAAAAGATTTATTAGCACCATAAATGTACTAAAGTAATCTTTTTTATGCGTGTTGTTCTAATTCATGGGGCTGTTTTCGTAAAGTTTGTTGCTACAATTCACAGCGCCTTAATTTTTCCTTATACGTTAAAACGGAAATGGATAATATCGCCGTCTCTAACTATATATTCTTTACCTTCTAAACGAACTTTACCAGCTTCTTTTGCAGCAACCATATTGCCACTTGCTAATAAATCATCATATGAAACAGTTTCCGCACGGATAAAGCCTCTTTCAAAATCAGAATGAATAATTCCTGCACATTGTGGTGCTTTCATCCCTTGTACAAATGTCCATGCACGAACTTCTTGAACGCCTGCTGTAAAGTAAGTAGCTAATCCAAGAAGATGGTATGCTGCACGAATTAACTGATCTAAACCAGATTCTTCGATTCCAAGCTCTTGCAGGAACATTTCCTTTTCTTCTCCTTCAAGCTCTGCAATCTCTTCTTCAATTTTCGCACAGATGACAATTACTTCAGCACCTTCATTTGCTGCAAAATCCTTTACACGTTTTACATATTCATTATTCGCTGCATCTACGATTTCATCCTCGCCTACATTCGCAACATATAATACAGGCTTAATTGTTAAAAGATGTAGTCCTTTAGCAATTTTCGCCTGTTCTTCTGTAAACTCAACCGTTCTTGCTGGTTTTTCTTCTTCAAAAGCAGCCTTAAGTAATTCTAATACTTCTAATTCAGCAACAGCTTCTTTATCTTTTTGCTTCGCCATTTTTCCAACTCGGCCAATTCTTTTCTCTACTGATTCTAAATCAGCAAGAATTAATTCTAAGTTGATTGTTTCTATATCAGAAATGGGGTCTACTTTTCCTGATACATGGGTAATGTTATCATCTGCAAAACAACGTATTACTTGGCAGATAGCATCTACTTCACGAATATGAGATAAAAACTTATTGCCAAGACCTTCCCCTTTACTTGCCCCTTTTACAATTCCGGCAATATCTGTAAATTCAAAAGTTGTAGGTACTGTTTTTTTCGGTTGTACTAATTCTGTTAATTTTGTTAAACGTTGATCTGGTACTTCTACAATTCCAACGTTTGGATCAATTGTACAGAACGGATAGTTCGCTGATTCTGCACCTGCTTGTGTAATTGCATTAAACAATGTAGATTTACCAACGTTAGGCAAACCAACTATTCCAGCAGTTAACGCCATTATGCCACTCCCTTATATAAACTATCTATCTCCATCGTACAAAATAGAAAGTAATTTCATTATTATTCTAAACCTTTAACAATTATAGTTTTAACGAGGGAAAAAGACAAGTAGTGTTCCTTTTCCTCGAACCAAAAAAGACAACAACTATCTTTATTTGCTGCCTTTCCGATAAAAAGTACTATTCTTCATGCTTTACTAAAACTTTTTTCATTTTCCTTGCAAACTCTCTTCTTGGAATGAGAACACTATGTTCGCATCCTTCACATTTAATTCGGATATCCATCCCTAACCGAATTATTTTCCAGCGATTTGTACCGCAAGGATGGGCTTTTTTCATCTCAACTACATCATTTAGACCAAACTCTTTCTGTTCCATATTTCCTCCTTGAACAAACTATTGTGGTTGTGAATACATGACTAATTTTGGGAAAGGACTCTCAATACCATTTTCATCTAGAACATTCTTTATTTCTTTTCTTAAAATCCTTGCGATGGCATGGTGCTTCATTGGCAAAGTTTCTGCAACTATACGAATAATAACCTCTGATGCTTGGATATTTTGTACACCTAATAATTCTGGAACACCGACAATATCCTCATATTGCTCTGGTAGTTTTTCAATCAATTCCTGTATAACCTTTTCTGCCCGATTGATATCACCTTGATAGGCAATACTTACATCTACAATTGCTTTACTATTGTTTATAGAAAAATTAGTTACTTCTATAATGCTTCCATTAGGAATAATATTCACTTCTCCTGTAAAGCCTTTGATTTTTGTTGTCCTTAATCCAATCTCTTCTACTACTCCCTCGTATGTCCCAATACGTACTTGGTCTCCGACAGAAAATTGATCTTCAAAGATAATAAAGAATCCTGTAATAATGTCTTTAACAAGGCTTTGGGCACCAAAACCTACCGCAAGGCCAACAATTCCCGCTCCTGCTAACAAGGCCTTAACGTCAATATTAAAAACAGATAACGCCATCATGATTGCCATAAAATAAACGACATAAGTAATTGTATTTTCCAAAAGTTTAATTAATGTTGCTTCTCTTCTCTCTGATACGCGTAAGGAAGAATGAGTTCTTACTTTAAATATATTTCGTACCGCTGCTTTTCCAATTCTAATAATCATTCCACTAATTAGAAATATAAGTACAATCTTTAATGCCCCAAACCCAAGACTACTCCAAAAATTCTCATTCATGAGATTATCTATACCTTCTTTTATACTCTCATCCATCTAGACACCTCTAAATATAAACTTCTACTAAATTATCTTCCTTTTTTTCTCTGTTCATACAACATAATTTACGTATTAATGCTCTATGTTTTATGGAATGAAAATAATGCTAACTATTTTTCTATTTTACTCTTTAACAGCCTTCATATTGGGTAAGTTTATTTTAACAGTTTTTCTACATGCTTTGTAGTAGTAAGCACCCTAATAAATGCAGGACTTTTGCCCTTATTATAATGGATTATCCGCTTACTGTATCACTCTTTTTTCCTTTATTTTTATGTATATGTATAGAATTTGTCTCTTTTCCATATACTGAATACTACAATTATTCTGCATAAAAATATCTCATGGTTCGATAGATTTCCTCTTAATTGATAGGTACTTAACAGAATCTAACTGATCACGATAATTGCTTTCTTTATAGATTTTATCGAATCTTAAATGATAAAGGAGTAGATTCAATGACCTTATATTCCAGCCTTTTCGAAAAAAACGAACTTCCCATTAGAATAGCACATGATGAACAGTTAGCAGCTTTTAAAATTACCGATTCATTATCTAAACATTTACCATCTGTTTCTGTTACTCGACCAATTGTCTTTGTTTGTATTGGAACCGATCGTTCTACTGGAGATTCATTAGGTCCGCTTATTGGAACTCTATTAAGTGAAAAGAATATATCTCCTTTTCATGTCTATGGAACATTAGACGAACCAATTCATGCACTTAATTTAGAGGATAAATTAAAGGAAATACATGAAAAACATCATAATCCTTATATTATCGGAATAGATGCCTGTCTAGGCAGAATGAAAAGCGTTGGTGTAATTCAAATAGGAGATGGACCTGTTAAACCAGGAAGCGGCGTAAAAAAAGAGCTTCCTCCTGTTGGAAATATTCATATTACGGGAATTGTTAATATAAGCGGATTTATGGAATTTCTAGTTCTTCAGAATACTAGATTAAGCCTAGTATTGAATATGGCAAAAATCATTTCAAAGGGTATTTATCATACCAGTCTTCGATATATGCATTCTGCAAAATTAGAGGAATACGAAATCAAAGAAGAACCTGTATAACTAATTCCAATCTTATGGTATACAATAAAAAGCCTCTAAAAAAAGATCGTTGTTACAGCTTGCCGATTGTAACATATCTTTTTTTAGAGGCTTTTTTTAATTTTCATTTTCTAATTCAAACAAATGGAGAATGCGTGCCAAATCCTCTTCTGAGAAAAATTCAATTTCAATTTTCCCTTTATTTTTCTTTTGCTTAATATGAACGGTTGTTCCAAATCTTTCACGAAGAAAGGACTCCTGCTCTTTAATAAAAATATTTTTCTGTGCGGGTTTTTCTTTTTTTGTTTCACGTGAAACATTCTCATTTAAAAGCTGAATTAATTGTTCCAACTGGCGTACATTTAATCCCTCTTTAATAACTTTATCAACTATTGCTGGAAGCTTATCTTTATTTTTCAAGCCTAATAAAGTTCTTCCATGTCCCATTGATATTTTACCGTCAGAAATATAATTTTGAACAGCTTTTGGAAGTGATAGTAAACGAACATGATTGGCAATATGTGGTCTGCTTTTCCCTAAACGTTTTGCTAGCTCTTCTTGTGTCAGCTTTAATTTTTTCATCAATGTCTGATAGGCATGACCTTCTTCAATTGGTGATAAATCTTCTCTTTGAAGGTTCTCGAGTACTGCTAATTCCATCATTTGCTGTTCCGATAGTTGCCGAACAACTGCAGGGATAGTCGCTAGTTTAGCCTCTTTAGCAGCACGATATCTGCGTTCCCCAACAACTATTTCATAGCCTTTGATGCTTTTTCGAACAATAATTGGTTGAAGAATCCCATGTTCTAGAATAGAAAGCCTCAATTCCTCAATTGCTTCCTCATCGAAGAATTTTCTAGGCTGATAAGGATTAGGTCGCAATTCATTGATGCTTATTTCCTGCACAATTTCTTCCTTCTCGGCATCTAATTTAGGAAAGAATGCATCTAACCCTTTTCCAAGTCCTTTAGCCACTAGTAACCACTTCCTTCGCAAGATCCAAATATACTTCAGCGCCACGTGATTTTGGATCATAAATGATTATTGGTTCCCCATGACTCGGCGCTTCTGATAATCGAATATTTCTCGGAATAATTGTTTTATAGACTTTATCTTGGAAATACTTTTTAACTTCCTCAATAACTTGTAAACCTAGATTTGTTCTAGCATCTAGCATTGTTAGCAACACACCCTCAATTGCCAAGTCATGATTTAAATGCTTTTGAACAAGTCGAACCGTATTTAATAGCTGACTTAATCCTTCTAAAGCGTAATATTCACATTGAACAGGTATCAATACTGCGTCCGATGCAGTCAACGCATTAATCGTTAATAATCCTAAAGAAGGAGGACAATCTATTAAAATATAATCATAATTGTGTTTGACCTCGTCTAAAGCTCTTTTCAATCTTACTTCTCTGGAAATAGTAGAAACAAGCTCTATTTCCGCTCCAGCTAATTGAATCGTTGCAGGTATAACATCCAAATTCTCCACATTTGTCTGTTTTATCACCATTCTTGCCTCTAGATCATCCACTAACACATCATAGATACAATGATCAACATCAGCTTTTTCAATGCCTACACCACTAGTAGCATTTCCTTGTGGATCAATATCTACTAATAGCACTCTTTTTCCGATATATGCTAAACAAGAGCCAAGATTAACCGATGTAGTTGTTTTTCCAACTCCGCCCTTTTGGTTAGCAACAGTAATAATTTTACCCATGATGTCACCTACCTTTAATTCCATACGAGCTACGAAATATATAATCGACGCAAGATGGCTGCTTAATATAAAAAGATTGAATCGTTTATAGCCTTTTAAACTATAAGACAATTTATTGGTTAAAAAACATGAATAGATTACAACATGGCCAATTCCATGCCTATTGTAATCACGTATATTATTTTATCATGAAAACTTCTAAATATCGTCACTTTTTCTGTTAATCTGAATTAGTGGAGGAAAATATAAATATATTAATAGTATGAAAGAAGTTATAAAGCCTATTATTTCAAGCATTTAACAAGGATTCAACTAGTTATTTCGCTTAGAAAAAATCCTATTAAAATCAGAAATGGAGGTTTCATTTTATACTTGTGGTTATCCTTTGAGGAATAAAATCATATAAAAAAGTGAGAACCAGCATAAATGGCTATTATTCTCACAAAAAAATATGCTCTGTTAAATAAGTATTTTTACTATCTTTTATGGAGTTGGATTTAACAGAGCCCAAAATCTATAAATAAGTACAAATTATAATTCTAGATAAGAAGCTATTTAAGTATTATTTCTTTTTCGGAATTTTTATCGTAAATTGATAAAAATCTTCAAACTCTTCTTCTTCGGCATTTAAATTAATTCCACTATCAGAAACCATATTCAGCGACTGACGAATGGTATTTACTGCAATCCGCATATCTTTGCTAAATGCCTTTCTTTTTGGCTTCGGTTTCTGCTTTGATTGTTCAAGCATTTTCACGACACGCTCTTCTGTTTGCTTTACATTTAAGCTCTTTTCCATGATTTCTTGTAATAGCTGGATTTGTTTTTCCCGTTCTTTTAAAGGAATCATGGAACGAGCATGACGCTCAGAAATCTCTTTATTTAATAATGCTTCTTGAATTTCTTCTGGCAATTTAAGAAGTCTTAATTTATTTGCTACAGTCGACTGCCCTTTGCCTAATCTTTGGGCAAGTGCCTCTTGGGTAAGATTGTGGAGCTCTAATAATTTGCCATAGGCAATCGCTTCTTCAATTGGAGAAAGCTCTTCCCTTTGAAGATTCTCTATAAGTGCAACAGAAGCAGTTTCTGTGTCGCTCATGTTTTTTATAATTGCTGGCGCTTCTTCCCAACCAAGTTTTTTCATTGCTCTCCATCTTCGTTCTCCAGCAATGATTTCAAATTTATCTTCTTCATATTCTCTTAATACGATGGGTTGTATAATACCATGTGTATGGATTGTACGAGCTAATTCTTCAATTTTTTCATCATCAAATACCGTTCTTGGTTGAAAACGGTTAGGAACAATCTGATTAATTGGGATTCGTCTAACTTCTTCATTACTTCCCATACTCTCGATCTCCTCTTGAGCAGCATCTGCACTTATTTGACTAGCATCTTCTATTTGCTCTCCTTTTTCGCCTAGTCCAAAAAATCGTGAGAAAGAAGGCTTCATCACCCTGCACCACCTTTACAAAACTCCCTATTAGTTATTCTCTATATGAAACATTAATCCCTGCAAAGTCATCTAACTTAAAGTAGAAACTTCTCGAAATTTCATAGAATATGACAATTATAGGTATATTATATAGTAGATATGATAGTTGATATAGTTCTAATCTTATGAATGATTATATCATTCTCTTATTTCTTTCGTAATAACTTATAGCTGTTTTCATAAAGTTGTTGCTATTACCAGACTCTTACCATGAGCCTGCTCCTTAATTTTCTCTATAATTATATCTTTTATGAATGAAAATCAATCTTTTTGAAAACAACCTAATATAAAATAATTATTTTTCCCGTCTTATTAATAAGCTCCCATCCCTACTTCACGCAGGAAGGGATGGAAGAATATCATATAAAGAATCGGATAACTTCAGAAACTAAATTATCAGACATAAATCTGTGCTTTCACCTATTCAATTGGTTCTTTATTAGGAGTTCCAGGTTTTCTTGGATACTTTTTAGGTGTTGGCTTTTCTTTTTCAATTATGATAATATTTCTTTCACTTTCTTCAACTGGCAATAAAAAGGAGTGTGTTGTTTGAATCTTTCCTCCTAATAGACTTACAGCCTTTTTCCCCGCTTCGATTTCCTCTTTGGCACTTGCTGCTTTCATTGCAACAAAAGTACCTCCAACCTTTGCTAGTGGCAAACAAAGTTCACTTAAAACAGAGAGTCGTGCTACTGCTCGTGCAGTTACAATATCAAAGGATTCACGATATGCTTTATTTTGGCCAAATGTTTCTGCTCGGTCATGAATAAAGTTAACCTCTTTCAGCTCTAGTTGAGATGCTAAGTGTTCAAGAAAATGAATTCTTTTTTTCAAAGAATCGACAATCGTCACCTTTAAATCAGGAAAAACAATTTTTAAAGGGATGCTTGGAAAACCTGCCCCTGCACCAACGTCGCATACATGTACAGCATCGTGAAACCCATTATAGTAAAATCCAGCAGTGATGGAATCATAGAAATGCTTTAAATAAACATCCGATTTTTCTGTAATTGCTGTTAAATTCATTTTTTCATTCCACTCTACCAATGTTTCAAAGTAGAGCTCAAACTGTTTTATTTGATGGTCTGATAAAGTAATTCCTTTATCAGACAACATTTGAATAAAATCTTCCGTTTTCATGCATGAACCCTTTCTATTCAGAGATTAAACACGAGCTATTTTTCCTTGTTCTAAATAAACTAATAAAATAGATATATCTGCTGGGTTTACACCAGAAATTCTCGATGCCTGTGCAATGGATAATGGACGAACTTTTTTTAATTTCTGTACCGCTTCCGTTGCAAGACTAGAGATCGCATCATAATCAATATTCTCAGGAATTTTCTTGTTTTCCATTTTCTTTAGTCTTTCCACTTGCTGTAAGGATTTCTCGATATATCCTTCATATTTAATTTGAATTTCTACTTGTTCTTTGATATCTTCTGTTAAATCTATTTCGCTTGGTGCAAGCTGTTCAATATGGCTATAATTCATTTCAGGGCGTTTTAATAAATCTCCTGCTCTTATACCATCTTTTAATTCGCTTCCACCTTGCTCTTTAATCAGATTTTGAACTTGCTCATTTGGCTTTAGCATTACTTCGCTTAAACGTTGCTTCTCTTGTTCGATTAATTGCTTTTTATCAGAGAATTTCATAAAGCGCTCTTCAGATATAAGACCAATTTTATATCCAATATCTGTTAAACGTAAATCTGCGTTATCATGACGAAGTAGTAAGCGGTATTCTGCTCTTGATGTTAAGAGTCGATATGGCTCGTTTGTGCCTTTTGTTACTAAGTCATCAATTAAAACACCGATGTATGCATCAGAGCGGCTTAAGATAACTTCCTCTTTTCCTATTGCATTTAAACCAGCATTAATACCAGCCATTAAACCTTGGCCTGCAGCTTCTTCATATCCTGAAGTTCCATTAATTTGACCAGCAGTATATAGATTTTTAATCTTCTTCGTTTCTAATGTTGGCCATAATTGTGTAGGAACAATGGCATCATATTCAATTGCATATCCCGCTCGCATCATTTGGACATTTTCTAAACCTGGGATTGTTCTTAATATTTCCTGTTGAACATCTTCAGGTAAGCTTGTCGATAATCCTTGAACATAAACTTCTTGTGTATTTTTCCCCTCTGGCTCTAAGAAAATTTGATGTCTTGGTTTATCATTGAATCGGACCACTTTATCTTCAATTGATGGACAATAGCGTGGTCCTGTCCCTTTGATCATTCCTGAATACATTGGGGAACGATGTAAATTCGAATCAATAATTTGATGTGTCTTTTCATTGGTATATGTTAACCAACAAGGAAGCTGATCTGTAATAAATTTGGTTGTTTCATAAGAAAAGGCTCTTGGAACATCATCACCAGGCTGTATTTCAGTCTTAGAGTAGTCAATAGAATGACTATTTACACGAGGTGGTGTTCCGGTTTTAAAACGCACTAAATCAAATCCTAGTGCTTCTAAGTGCTCCGATAAACGGATGGAAGGCTGTTGATTATTCGGACCGCTGGAGTATTTAAGCTCTCCTAAAATAATTTCTCCACGAAGGTACGTACCAGTAGTTACGACAATCGTTTTTGCTCGATACGTAGCACCTGTTTTCGTAATAACTCCTTTGACAACTTGATCCTCAACGATTAGTTCTTCTACCATTCCTTGAATCAACGTTAGATTTGGTTCATTTTCTAACGTCTTCTTCATTTCATGTTGATACATATATTTATCTGCCTGAGCTCTTAAGGCACGTACAGCAGGACCTTTTCCTGTGTTTAGCATTCTCATTTGAATATATGTTTTATCTATATTTTTCCCCATCTCGCCGCCAAGTGCGTCAATTTCCCTTACAACAATCCCTTTTGCGGGTCCTCCGACAGATGGATTACATGGCATAAATGCGACCATATCTAAATTTATCGTTAACATTAATGTTTTGGCACCTATTCTAGCTGCTGCAAGGCCAGCCTCACAGCCAGCATGACCTGCACCAATGACAATCACATCATAATTTCCAGCTTCGTACTGCATCATGATGCCTCCTTCTTTCTAAACTTTCTTTTAAGAAATACGTTTTTAGTTACTTTTATTGATGGCTAAATTAGCTGGTATTCTATTTCTCAAGACTCTGCTTCATTTCCATAGAGGCCACTGAAAAACTGCCATTTAATCATAATGTCGGTGGCCAACTTTTAAATTTAGGTATTTCTTTTTTCAAATACATAAATCCGTATTTAATTTGGAGAAACTTACTTTTTCAGTGTTCTCATTAAAATCACTTATTTCCCTAAACAGAACTGAGAAAACAACTGATTGATTAAACTTTCGTGCACACTCTCACCAATAATTTCACCAAGTATCTCCCAGGTTCTTGTTAAATCAATTTGTACAATATCTATAGGTGTGCCATTTTCTGCTCCTTCAATTGCATCGCTTATCGCCCGCATCGCTTGGCTTAATAAGGAAATATGTCTTGAATTAGAAACATAAGTCATATCACTTGCTTCAATAGAGCCTGCAAAAAATAGACTAGATATCGCTTCCTCTAATAAGTCGACTCCGTTTTCTTCTACTAAAGATGTTGTGATAACTTTGCGATTTCCCGCAAGTTCTCTTACTTTCTCCAAATCAATTTTTTGAGGTAAATCTGTTTTATTGACGATTACTATATAATCCATGCCTTCTGTAGCCTTGAAGATATTCTTATCCTCTTCGGTTAATTCATCTGCATAATTTAGGACAAGTAAAATTAAATCCGCTTCTCTTAACACTTTTCGTGACTTTTCGACGCCAATTCGTTCTACGATATCTTCTGTTTCCCGAATTCCTGCTGTATCTAGCAAACGAAGTGGAACTCCGCGTACATTCACATATTCTTCAATTACATCTCTCGTTGTACCTGGAATGTCTGTTACGATTGCTTTATTTTCTTGTACTAAACTATTCAATAAAGAGGATTTTCCAACATTCGGTCTGCCAACAATAACGGTTGCCAGTCCTTCGCGGAGAATCTTACCTTGTTGAGAGGTCTGTAATAGCTTTTCAATCTCTGTTTTGATATACGCCGATTTTTCAATCATGACTTTTTGTGTCATTTCTTCTACATCATCGTATTCTGGATAATCAATATTAACCTCTACTTGTGCTAATGTTTCTAAGATTTCTTGGCGCAAATGTCTAATTAATTTTGATAACCTTCCTTCCATTTGACCAAGCGCAACATTCATCGCACGATCTGTTTTAGATCTTATTAAATCCATTACCGCTTCTGCTTGAGAAAGATCGATTCGTCCATTTAAAAAAGCCCTTTTGGTAAATTCCCCAGGTTCTGCAATTCTAGCACCATAAGAAGTTGTCAATTGCAATAATCGATTTACAGAAGCTAATCCGCCATGACAGTTAATTTCAATAACATCCTCTTTGGTAAAAGTTTTCGGTCCTCTCATCAACGATACCATTACTTCTTCCACAACCTCGTCTGTTGCTGGATCTATAATATGCCCATAATGGATTGTATGACTTGCTACCTCCATTAACTTTTTATTACCTATACTTTTGAAGAGCTTGTCTGCAATTTTAATTGAATCTGGACCACTCATTCGAACAATTGCGATCGCTCCCTCACCCATTGGAGTCGATATCGCAGCAATTGTATCCAATTCCATCTTTTTCACCTCAATTCAAAAAAAAATATCTATATAAAATGATTGTATTCACCTTTGACATGATTACATTAGATTAGATTAACATATCCACAAATGTAAAAAAAGAAAAAAATCCGCACACTTATCCACATTCTCTTTTATCGTTATATACCATTCTATCTTATCCACATGTGAATAACAATAAAACGAAAAATAAAATTACAAAACCGAAGGACTTCACTTTTTTTGTGTTATTTCCATTATCCCGTTCTTCAGCAATCTACCTAACAGCTAAGATGAGAAACAAAGAGCATGCTTTTTTTCTTATTCATTTTTATTTAAATAGAATATTATTCGAACATAATATTTCGCTAGAATATATGCATTAGGAGGCTTAAAAATTTTTGAAAAAATATTACATTGCCATGCAGAGGCAGACAAGATGAGGAGATTTTTATACAAAAAAAAGATCGTTTCCCATTTGGAAAGACGATCTTTTTTTAAAACTATTTTTTTCCCCTTATTGGCGCAACAATAATATGTCGCTTCGCATCCTCTCCTGAGGAATACGTTTTTACACCTTTAAAGGAAACCAGCGCAGTATGAATCGTTTTTCTTTCATCTGCAGGCATCGGTTCAAGCGGGATTTCTTTTCCAATCTTCACCGCTTTATAGGCTATTCTTTCGGCTAAATGAATTAAAGCTTGTTTTCTACGTTCTCGATAACCTTCCGCATCTAATATCACTTTAAAATATCCTGTAGATTCTCTATTAATTACCAATTGTGCTAAATATTGAATAGAATTAAGAGTTTGTCCTCTTTTTCCTATCAGCAAAGCAATTTTTTCACCAGATAATTCATATAGAATATTTTTTCCATTTTGCTTCACTCGAATTTCAATAGGAACGCCCATTTTTTCACTAACATCTTTTAAAAAATTTTTTACGGATTCAACTGGATCTACCTTTTTCTTTACTATTACTTTCGCAGATCTAGAACCAAAACCGAGAAATCCTTTTCTTCCTTCATCAACAACAATGACTTCAACCTGATTCTTTGTTGTCTTAAGCTGAGCTAAAGCTGACTCCACTGCTGCGTCGACTGTTTGTCCTACGGCAGTAATTTCTTTCACTTCTTCGCTCCTCCTGCTTTGCTAGTTTGACCAGCATTTTTAATTTCAGGACCTTTAATAAAATACGTTTGTATAATGGTAAAGATATTACCTACTACCCAGTAAAGTGATAATGCAGCAGGGAAATTAATAGCAAATACTAAAATCATAACTGGCATTATCCAAACCATCATTTGCATTTGTGGATTTGGCGGTGCTCCAGCCATCGATAATTTTGTTTGGAAAAATGTCGTTACACCAGCTAAGATTGGCAATAAGTAAATTGGATCTGGCTGCCCTAGACTGAACCATAAGAAATCATGAGAAGCAATTTCTCTTGTACGAGAAATAGCATGATAAAACCCAATCAGTATCGGCATTTGTACTATTAGAGGGAAGCATCCTGACAATGGGTTTACTTTATTTTCTTGGAAAAGCTTCATCGTTTCTTCTTGGAGCTTTTGTTGTGTCTTTTGATCTTTAGAGCTATATTTTTGTTGCAGTTCTTTCATCTGCGGCTGAATTGCTTGCATTGCTTTACTATTTTTCGTTTGTTTAATCATAAGCGGCAATATAACTAGTCTAACTAATATAGTTACGATAATAATGGAAATACCATAACTACCTCCAGCAAAGGCTGCTGTCTTTATTATCAGTTGAGATAGTGGATATACGATGAACTCATTCCAGATTCCATCACTTTCAGAAGTTATCGGTTGATTAAACTCTGTACATCCTGTTAAAATGGTCATTAAAAAAAGCAGACCAACTATCAATAAAAATTTCTTATTCAAGCTGCAAATCCTCCTGTTTAACATGATTTTCAAATCTAACTTATTAAGTATTGTAACCGATAAACGAATCATAGGAAACGCTTAACTGCGATTTTCCTCTTAATTCTTTTTGGATAGAACCCTTGCTATTTTTAAAATATGGATAAGACTCTTTTTTACTTCTTCAAAACCCATATCAGCAACAGGCTTTCTTACAATTATGACATAATCATACTTATTTTCCAACTTATCTTCAAATTCAAGGAACGCTTGTCTAATATAGCGTTTTATCTGATTTCGCTTAACTGCGTTTCCAATCTTTTTGCTGACAGAAAGGCCGATTCGGAAATGCTCTTGATCCACTTTTTCCAATTTATAAATAACAAACTGCCGATTAGCAAAGGATTGTCCTTTTTTAAAAACCGACTGAAATTCTTTATTTTTTTTTATTCTGAATTCTTTTCTCAACGTTTATAACTCCTTCAATTCCTTCAAGTTAACATTCTTCTCTTTGTAAAAGAGGCTTTTTCGTAAAGTTTGTTGCCAGTGACCAGCAGCCTTCCTATCACCGGTTATCATAGGGGTAGACTTTAGCACCTCGGTAAAACCAATTTTAGGTCTCCCTGCTCCCCCTAGCGTCTTCGTAACTCAACTGCTAGTTATTTTAATAAATTTTTCCCAATTGAAAAATACCAATTTTAAAAAAACAGCCTTGAAAGAAAATTAGACAGGCATAATAACGTAAGTAAATGAGTATATTGTAAAAAAAGGAAGGGCTGTCCTTCTATTAAAAGCATTCCCTTCCCTTTTAATTGAAAAAAGACCACTGACGTTTCAGTGGCCTAAGCTGATAATACTTTTCTTCCTTTGCGTCGACGGCGAGCTAAGACATTACGTCCATTTGAGCTGCTCATGCGGCTACGGAATCCGTGAACTTTACTTCTTTTACGTTTATTTGGTTGATAAGTTCTTTTCATTGTATATGACACCTCCCTGAGGAATAGCTGTTATAGACAGTCCTTACAATTATATAAACATAGATAATTAATTGTCAACTATTCATTTTTATTTATCATTATTTATAGATCACGTTAACTTCGGTGATCTTTCCCTTTCTATTTCTAAGGTCATTAAAATAGTATACCACATAATTTTCTATTCTACTTCATATCCTTCCCAACTATTCTATTTTCCAACGAATATTTTTTATCATTTAGGTTATTCTACAAAAATTCTTCTTTCAATTTTTATGTAAAAAAACGATATAAAAATTCAAAATGAAAAACTAGCTCTTCGCTCTGATTATATTTTCAAACAAACCAAGTTATTATTATGTCGTTTTTCCTATCTTTTCGACGATTGTGGATAATTTTCGACGGGATTATTTTTTCCACAATCGTTATTTACAACTTTTCAACAAACTAATACCTTGTGGACATTTATTACTAACAACCTAGTTATCTTGTGGATAAGATATTAAAAAGCATTGCAGTTCTTATGAATTTTTGATATTATAGTTTTGTTTTCACATCTGAATAAAATCTGTGCATAACTATATTATCCACAATCTGTGGATAAACTGTGGACATCTTATTCTATGTGTCTGAACAGAGTTGTCCACAATCCGTGGATACTGTCGAAATACCACTAATCTTCCTTATAATATATTTTTCCACATATGAAAAGGACAAGCTCCTTGTAATCTTGTATATTGGCATGCACAAGGGTGCACTATTTTGTCTAAAATCTTTTTTTATGATTCCTATTTTGTAGGAATTGGACAATTTGGATAAAGAAATATGGTCTTTTGTAAAAAATTATTTAAGTTGGTTAGCCATCGAACAAATAAAATCCTATAAGCGATTATTGCATCGATTGGTCTATTTTTTTGTTTTTTTAGAAGTTTTATCTTAAGGCTTTAAGGCTCTTTTTTTGTTTTTTGATCTTTTTTGAAGTAATCACGAAGTTTTTTAAACAAATTCGACATGAAAATATGTCTTTTTCTGCACGTTTAAGATAGATCTGCTCGTTAGTAGAATAATAAGGCTAATAACGTTTAACTTTAGGTAAAGGAGGCGAGGATAACTTGAACAATATAACAGATCTTTGGAATAATGCATTGAATACGATTGAAACAAAGATCAGCAAACCCAGTTTTGATACATGGCTTAAACCAACAAAAGCCCACTCTTTGCAGGGAGATTTACTAGTTGTTACAGCACCTAATGAGTTTGCACGAGATTGGTTAGAAGAAAGATATTCTCAGCTTATTGCTGAAATACTATATGAAATTACCGGTGAAGAACTTCTGGTAAAATTTATTATTCCTCAGAATCAAAAAGAAGAGGAGTTTGATCAGCAAATTTCTGTAAAGCATAAGAAAAAGGAAGAGGAAGTTACTGAGCAAACAATCTTAAATTCAAAGTATACTTTTGATACTTTTGTAATTGGATCTGGCAATCGTTTTGCTCACGCTGCTTCCCTTGCTGTTGCCGAAGCGCCTGCAAAAGCCTACAATCCTCTATTTATTTATGGAGGAGTTGGACTTGGAAAAACGCACTTAATGCATGCAATCGGTCATTATGTTTTAGATCATAATCCATCTGCTAAAGTTGTATATTTATCTTCTGAAAAATTCACAAATGAATTTATTAATAGTATCCGTGACAACAAAGGTGCCGAATTTCGTGATAAATATCGAAATGTAGATGTACTTTTAATAGATGATATTCAATTTCTTGCTGGAAAAGAATCAACACAAGAAGAATTTTTCCATACTTTTAACACATTACATGAGGAAAGCAAACAAATTATCATCTCTAGTGACCGCCCTCCAAAAGAGATTCCAACACTAGAGGATCGCTTACGCTCGCGCTTTGAATGGGGTCTTATCACAGATATTACACCACCAGACTTAGAGACACGGATTGCTATTTTGAGAAAAAAAGCTAAAGCCGACGGACTAGATATTCCAAATGAAGTGATGCTTTATATTGCTAATCAAATTGATACTAATATTCGTGAGTTAGAAGGTGCACTTATTCGCGTTGTTGCTTATTCTTCTTTAATTAATAAAGATATTAATGCTGATTTAGCAGCTGAAGCATTAAAGGATATTGTTCCAAGCTCTAAACCTCGAGTAATAACCATTCATGATATTCAAAAGATAGTTGGAGAGCAGTTTAATATTAAATTAGAGGACTTTAAAGCAAAAAAACGCACAAAATCCATTGCATTTCCAAGACAAATCGCTATGTATCTATCAAGAGAATTAACCGATTTCTCCTTACCAAAAATCGGTGAAGAGTTTGGCGGTCGAGATCATACTACTGTTATTCATGCCCATGAAAAGATATCAAAAATGCTTTTAACTGATTCACTTCTTCAAAAGCAATTAAAAGAAATAAATGAACTCTTAAAAGTTTAGATAGGATAGTGTGTATAACTTACCTTACTTTAGACACAGTCTATCCACATGTTGATAGACTGTGTTTCCTTGCTTAAACCTAGTTATCCACATACTAACAGGACCTACTACTTTTACTACTATTTTTTAAAACAATATATTATTAAAAAAAGCAGTTAGAACTGCATTTAAAAATTATTTAAATCGGAGGATTAATTAATGAAATTCATCATCCAAAAAGAGAATCTTGTTCAAAGTGTGCAAGATGTTATGAAAGCAATCACTAGTAGAACAACCATTCCTATTCTTACTGGTATCAAAATTGTCGCAAGTGAAGAAGGAGTAACATTAACTGGAAGTGACTCTGATATTTCGATTGAATCTTTCATTCCTAAAGAAGAAGATGAACAAGAAATTGTGGAGATCCAACAAGCCGGTTCCATCGTATTGCAAGCAAAGTTCTTTAGTGAGATTGTAAAAAAGCTTCCTACCAACCAAGTTGAAATTGTTGTTGATAATTTGCAAACTACTATCCGTTCAGGAAAATCAGAATTTAATCTAAATGGGCTCGATTCAGAAGAATATCCGCATTTACCTCAAATCGCGGAACAAAATTCGATAAAAGTCCCAACAGATTTATTAAAAAATATTATTAAACAAACTGTTTTTGCAGTGTCCACCTCAGAAACACGACCAGTGTTGACAGGTGTAAACTGGAAAATTGAAAATAATGACCTGATCTGTATTGCAACAGATAGTCATCGCCTTGCTTTAAGAAAGGCAAAAATAGAAACAGAAACAGAGCAAACTTTTAATATTGTTATTCCAGGAAAAAGTTTAAATGAGCTCAATCGTATTTTGGATGACCATGATGAACCAGTTGAAATTCTAGTAACAGAAAATCAAATATTATTTAAAACAAAGCATATTCTTTTCTTCTCTCGTTTGTTAGAAGGAAATTACCCTGATACAAATCGATTGATTCCAACCGAAAGTAAAACAGATATCATTGTAAACTCTAAGGAATTTCTTCAATCAATTGATCGTGCTTCTTTGTTAGCGCGTGAAGGTCGAAATAATGTCGTTAAATTTTCGACAATGGGTGAAAATGTAATAGAAATTTCTTCTTTTACACCTGAGATAGGGAAAGTTATTGAAGAATTAGTAAGTGAATCTGTTAGCGGGGAAGAGTTAAAGATATCATTCAGTGCGAAATTTATGATGGATGCATTAAAAGTTCTTGAAGGATCTGAAGTTAAAATTAGTTTTACTGGAGCGATGAGACCGTTTGTTATTCATCCAACAAATGATGACTCCACTTTACAGCTTATATTACCGGTTAGAACTTATTAAAAGTATTGGGTGTTCTTTTTAATGAACACCCAATTTTATTTATATTTAGCAGATGTATGAATATGCACTAGAGGGAATAAGTGTTATTTAAACTGTTTTCCCCCCACTATTTAGAATATTACCTATCTATTTATAGAAATATTACACTTTTCTTTGTGTATCAATTAATTATTTAGTAGAATAGATAGATACGACTAAAGTTGAGAGAGTGAAAAAATGGATAATCAAATTAAGATTGATACGGATTACATTACATTGGGTCAATTTTTAAAAGTAGCAGAGTTAATACAATCAGGTGGAATGGCAAAATGGTTCCTAGGGGAATATGAGGTATTTGTTAATGGGGAACAGGATCAGCGCAGAGGCAGAAAGTTAAGAAGTGGTGATGAAATTAATATTCCTTCATTTGGCAAGTACACTGTTTTATAAAAAAGGGTGAACCCAAATGTATATTGATGAGTTGCTTTTAAGAAATTACCGGAATTATGAGGAACTGGATATTTCTTTCGAGAATAAGGTAAATGTAATACTAGGAGAAAATGCACAAGGGAAAACCAATGTGATGGAATCTATCTATGTTCTAGCAATGGCAAAATCTCATCGGACCTCAAATGATAAAGAACTTATTTATTGGGACAAAGAGTATGCTAAAATAGAAGGTAGATTAGTCAAAGCACATGGGAAAGTACCCATGCAGTTAGTTGTGGCCAAAAAAGGGAAAAAAGCAAAATTTAATCATATAGAGCAGCGGAAATTGAGTCAATATATTGGCAATATGAACGTAGTTATGTTCGCACCTGAAGATTTAAACTTAGTAAAAGGCAGCCCACAAATTAGAAGAAGATTTATTGATATGGAAATAGGGCAAATATCACCAATATATTTGCATGATATGGGACAATATCAAAAAATTTTACACCAGCGAAATACCTACTTAAAACAACTACAAACAAATAAACAAACCGATCATACGATGCTTGAGATTTTAACAGAGCAATTTATAGATATGGCAGTTAAAGTGGTAGCGAAGCGTTTTGAATTCCTGCACTTGCTGGAAAAGTGGGCAGTTCCGATTCATAAGGGAATATCTCGGGGGCTAGAAACACTAGAAATTCGCTATAAACCTTCTGTTGATGTATCAGAAGATCAGGATTTGTCGAAAATGAAGAGTGTATACGAAGCAAAATTCCAAAGTCTAAAAAAAAGAGAAATTGATCGAGGGATATCTTTATTTGGACCTCATCGTGATGATATGCTGTTTTATGTGAATAATAGAGATGTGCAAACTTTTGGTTCACAAGGACAGCAAAGAACAACTGCATTATCCATTAAAATGGCAGAGATTGAACTAATTTATTCAGAAATACGAGAATATCCCATTCTACTTTTAGATGATGTGCTTTCTGAATTAGATGATTATCGTCAATCTCATTTGTTAAATACCATTCAAGGAAAGGTTCAGACCTTTGTTACAACAACCAGTGTTGATGGTATAGACCATCATACTTTAAAAGAAGCAGCAACTTTTCAGGTTGAATCAGGAACGATTAAAAAGATTCAATAGCTTTGAGGTGAAAAAGTGTACGTTCATATTGGAGAAAATATTCTTGTGCGAACTTCAGAAATTATTACTATACTAGATAAACAAACGGTAGAGTCATCTCCTATTTCAAAAGAATTTTTAGATAGACAAAAAGCAATGACTAATGGGAAAGGTTCATCTTATAAATCTATTGTAATTACGAAGAATACTATCTATTTTTCACCGATTGCTTCTAATACGTTAAAAAAGCGAACAGTCCAGTTAACTGTTCAAGAGTACTAATGGATGCAAAAAATAATGTTAAAATTTTTCGATGTTAATGGAAAGTTAGGTGATCAATATGTCAACGGAACAAAATCCAGTTGAACAACAATCTTATGATGAAAGTCAGATACAGGTTTTAGAGGGCCTAGAGGCTGTTAGAAAAAGACCAGGAATGTATATTGGGTCAACAAGTAGTCGAGGTCTGCACCATCTAGTTTGGGAAATTGTCGACAACAGTATCGATGAGGCATTAGCTGGTTTTTGTAATGAGATTAATGTCATCATTGAAAAGGATAATAGTATTACTGTTAAAGATAATGGGCGCGGAATTCCTGTTGGTATTCAGGAGAAAATGGGAAGACCTGCTGTAGAAGTAATCATGACTGTTCTTCATGCCGGAGGAAAATTTGGCGGTGGAGGCTATAAAGTTTCTGGAGGACTTCATGGTGTTGGTGCTTCTGTTGTAAATGCTCTTTCAACTGAATTAGAGGTTTTTGTTCATCGTGATGGAAATGTCTATTACCAAAAATATCAAAAGGGTGTTCCTGTTGCTGATTTAAAAATTATCGGTGAAACAGACCATACTGGTACAACTACTCGGTTTAAGCCAGATGGTGATATTTTTAAAGAAACGTTAGAGTATGATTTTGAAATATTGGCTAACCGTATCAGAGAACTTGCTTTCTTAAATCGCGATATTCGGATTACCATTGAAGATGCGCGTGAAGGAATGGAAAAAAGGAAAGAATACCATTATGAGGGTGGTATAAAATCTTATGTAGAGCATTTAAATCGAAATAAAGAGGTGCTTTTCGAGGAACCAATTTATATTGAAGGAGAAAAAGACGGTATAAACATTGAAATCTCTTTCCAATATAATGATGGATATACAGGAAATATTTTTTCATTTGCTAACAATATTAATACACATGAAGGTGGAACGCATGAATCTGGTTTCAAAACAGCACTTACTCGTGTGATTAATGATTATGCAAGAAAAAACAGCCTATTAAAGGAATCGGATGTAAATCTTTCTGGAGAGGATGTTAGGGAAGGAATCGTTGCAATTGTTTCCGTTAAGCATCCAGACCCACAATTTGAAGGACAAACAAAAACGAAATTAGGAAATTCAGAAGTCCGTGCCATTACAGATACTGTATTTTCAGAACATCTAGAGAAATTCCTTTTAGAAAATCCCACAGTAGCTCGCAAAATTGTCGATAAAGGTCAAATGGCTTTACGAGCAAGAATAGCAGCAAAGAAGGCAAGAGAATTAACACGTCGAAAAAGTGCACTGGAAGTTTCGAGTTTACCTGGTAAATTGGCAGATTGCTCCTCAAGAGATCCCAAAATTAGCGAACTATTCATTGTAGAGGGTGACTCTGCAGGTGGTTCCGCAAAATCAGGGAGAGATCGTCATTTCCAAGCGATACTTCCTTTAAGAGGGAAAATCCTTAACGTAGAAAAGGCGAGATTAGATCGGATTTTGTCCAATAATGAAGTTCGTTCCATGATTACTGCAATTGGTACTGGAATTGGTGATGATTATGATATATCGAAAGCAAGATATCATAAAATTGTCATTATGACAGATGCTGATGTCGATGGAGCACATATTCGAACACTATTGTTAACCTTCTTCTATCGTTATATGAGAAAAATAGTAGAAGCTGGCTACATCTATATTGCACAGCCGCCTTTATATAGTATTAAACAAGGGAAAAAGCTTGAATATGCCTATAGTGATCCGCAATTGCAACAAGTTTTAAGCAACTTGCCAGCTAATCCTAAGCCGAATATTCAACGTTATAAAGGATTAGGGGAAATGAATGCAGAGCAATTATGGGATACAACAATGGATCCTGAGAAAAGGGTACTTTTACAGGTAAGCTTAGATGATGTGATTGAAGCAGATGAAACATTCGAAATGCTTATGGGTGATAAAGTAGAGCCACGGAGAAACTTTATCGAAGAAAATGCAACTTATGTTAAAAATCTAGATGTTTAAAAGATAGGGAAAGAAATTTGGTGCTGATTTAATTGGCACCTTGTGTATTTCTTTAGACGTTAGTTATTCCTATTAATTATGAGGAATTCGATTAGACTTGACTTTTTCTCTTACGTCTATTCGTTAAGATGAGGCAGAAAATCTAATGTTTTCTTAAGGAGGTTCCTTTCCATGGCTGATATGCCAAATTCTCAAATTAAAGATAGAAATATAAGTAAAGAAATGCGTGATTCCTTTTTAGATTATGCGATGAGTGTTATTGTTTCTCGTGCACTTCCAGATGTACGAGATGGCTTAAAGCCCGTGCATCGACGTATTTTATATGCAATGCATGATCTTGGAATGCACTCAGATAAACCGTTCAAGAAATCTGCACGTATTGTTGGAGAAGTAATCGGGAAGTATCACCCACATGGTGATAGTGCTGTTTATGAAACAATGGTGCGTATGGCACAAGATTTCAACTATCGTTATATGCTCGTTGATGGACATGGAAACTTTGGTTCCGTAGATGGTGATTCAGCTGCGGCAATGCGTTATACAGAAGCTAGAATGTCTAAAATAGCGATGGAGTTATTGCGAGATATTAATAAAGACACAATTGATTATAAGCCAAACTTTGATGGAGAAGAGAAAGAACCAGTAGTATTACCTTCTCGTTTCCCCAATTTACTTGTAAATGGTACGAGTGGGATAGCTGTTGGAATGGCTACCAATATTCCTCCACATCAATTGGGAGAAATTATTGACGGTGTTCTTGAAGTTAGTAAAAATCCAGATATCACTATTCCTGAATTAATGGAAATCATACCAGGACCAGACTTCCCTACATATGGGATGATTGTTGGTAGAAGTGGAATTAGAAAAGCGTATGAAACTGGTAGAGGCTCTATTATTTTACGTGCTAGAGTAGAAATTGAAGTGAAGCCTAGTGGTAAGGAAGTTATTATTGTGAAAGAAATTCCTTATCAAGTCAATAAAGCGAGACTAGTAGAACGCATTGCAGAACTAGTACGTGATAAGAAAATTGACGGCATCACGGATTTACGAGACGAATCTGACCGAACTGGAATGCGTATTGTTATTGAAGTTCGAAAAGACGCAAATGCAAATGTATTATTAAATAACCTATACAAGCATACAGCTATGCAGACAAGCTTTGGTATCAATTTACTTGCACTAGTAGATGGACAACCAAAGGTACTTAACTTAAAACAATGTCTAGCTTATTATCTAGATCATCAAAAGGTAATTATACGTAGAAGAACAGAATTTGAATTAAGAAAAGCAGAAGCAAGAGCGCATATCTTAGAAGGTTTGCGGATTGCGCTTGATCATTTAGATGAAGTGATTAGCTTGATTCGTAGTTCTCGTACAACAGATATTGCTCGTGAAGGATTAATGACGAATTTTAATCTTTCTGAAAAACAAGCACAAGCAATTCTAGATATGCGTCTACAAAGATTAACTGGCTTGGAAAGAGAGAAAATCGAGGACGAATATCGAGAATTAGTGAAGTTAATTGCTGAATTAAAAGCAATTCTAGCAGATGAAGAAAAAATCTTAGAAATTATCCGCGAAGAGCTTTTAGAAGTAAAAGAGCGCTTTAACGATATTCGTCGTACAGAAATTGTTGCTGGCGGAATTGAAACAATAGAAGATGAAGATCTAATTCCGGAAGAAAATATTATCATTACGTTAACTCACAATGGTTATATTAAGAGACTACCAGCTTCTACTTACCGAGCGCAAAGACGTGGTGGACGCGGAATTCAGGGAATGGGAACAAATGAGGATGACTTTGTTGAACAGCTAAGCTCCACATCGACCCATGATACTATCCTATTCTTTACGAATAAAGGGAAAGTATACCGTTTGAAAGGGTATGAAATTCCAGAATTCAGCCGTACAGCCAAAGGTATCCCAATTATTAACCTTTTAGGTGTGGAAAAAGACGAGTGGGTAAATGCGATTATTCCTGTTTCCGAATTTGTAGATGATTGGTACCTATTCTTTACCACAAAAGAAGGAATCTCTAAACGTTCTCCATTATCTTCGTTTGCTAATATAAGAAATAATGGTCTAATCGCTGTTAATTTAAGAGAGGGCGATGAGTTAATCTCTGTACGCTTAACAGATGGATCAAAGGAAATGATTATTGGAACGAAAAATGGTTTGCTTATTCGATTCCCAGAAACAGATGTACGTTCCATGGGTAGAACGGCAACAGGGGTAAAAGGTATTACTTTATCATCTGATGATGAAGTGGTAGGAATGGAAGTACTTGAAGAAAATTCCGAAATTCTAGTTGTAACTAAATATGGATACGGAAAAAGAACGCCAATCAATGAATATAGAGTTCAAGGTAGAGGCGGAAAAGGGATCAAAACATGTAATATCACCGATAAGAATGGAACCCTTGTTTCAATGAAAGTAGTGAACGGGGAAGAAGATTTAATGATTATCACAACAGGTGGCGTTTTAATCAGAATGGCTGTAAGTGATATCTCAACTATGGGCAGAAGCACACAAGGTGTTCGATTGATTAAATTAAATGAAAATGAGAATGAATTTGTTGCTACTGTTGCTATTGTAGAAAAAGAAGATGAAATAGAGGAAGCGGATGAACTTTCTGAAGAAACGCAACAAGAGTCTTTAGAAAATGATGCGGATTCAAACGAGTAATATACTTTGAATGTCTTAGGGGAAACCTTAAGGCATTTTTTTATGTTCTTTAGAGGTAAATAAATATTTTAAGATTTACGTAAAACATCGTGCATTGCTGTAAAAAAAATTATTTATAAATCATTTTAGGTGTATAGTCTTATTTGAATGGGGTTGCATTTCAAAAATAATACATTAAAATAGTAAAAAAGTCCGTTATTATAAGGTGGTTTCAAATGATTATAAATGTGGAAGAGTTAAATCCAGGAAGTATTTTAGCAGAAGATATATATGTACGAACAAATAGACCAATAATTACTGCGAAAACGGTATTAGCGGGTGAACACATAAAGATATTAAAAGCTTTCTTAGTAAAGGAAGTTACCATCGAAAATACGCAAATAGATGGTACGATTATGATCGAATCTACGCCATCTATTCACAATCAAACTAGAGAAGAAGAGAAAAATGATTTTTTGTCTCTATTTTTGCAGACGGTTCAATTATATAAAAAGGAATTTATTTCTTGGCAATCTGGATTACCAGTGAATATAGCAAATGTTAGAACGATCCTTTTACCATTATTAGAAGAACTAGAAACTGTTTCAAAAGAAATTTTTTCTCTTTATCACTTATCAAACAAAAAGGAATATTTGTATCAGCACTCTATTGCAGTTTCCGTTATTAGTGCACTTATAGCGCAAAAAATGAACTATAGCTATAGAGATGTGATTCAAGTTGCTCTAGCAGGTTGTTTAAGTGATGCTGGAATGGCTAAGATTAATCAACGATTATTGAATAAGATAGAACCTTTAACAGAAGAAGAATTTAATGAAGTGAAAAAACATACAAGATATAGTTTAGAAATGATTCCGGAACATACTTTATTAAAAAATGAAACGCGCCTTGCAATTTATCAGCATCATGAAAGAATTGATGGAAGCGGATATCCAATGGGGAATGCAGATAATAAGATACATGCCTTTGCAAAGATTATAGCTGTAGCTGATACATTTCATGCAATGACATCGGAGAGATTATATCGGAAGAAGCAATCTCCTTTTCGTGTAATGGAACAAATGCATCAGGATCATTTTGGAAAATTTGATTTAACTATATTACAATCACTAAGCAATGCTATTACTCAATTTACTACAGGAAGCAAAATTAGATTATCCAATGGAGAAAAAGCAGAAATTTTATTTATAAGTAGCACTCCAACAAGACCGCTTGTTAAAACATTACAAAATGATTTGATTCTTGATTTAGAAAAAAATAGACATCTATTCATAGAAGAGATTTTAGAGTATTGATAAAAAGATTAGAAAACAGAGAATTAGTCACCTTGCAATTTATAGAGAAAATAGATATTCCCTTAAGAAAGGGATGTCTATTAATGTAGGTAAATGATACGATAGAACAAATGGACAAAGTGAAAAAGAATCTATTAGAAAGAAACACGTAATCTTTTTGAAAAATTTTTAAAAAAACTATTGCATACATGTATAAACGTTGCTATAATAATACAAGTCAGCAAGAGAACATTGAAAAAACTTTTAAAAAACATATTGACTAAATAAGTGAAAATGTGTTACTATTTGAAAGTTGTCTCTTATGAGATTGCTCTTTGAAAACTGAACAAACAAACGTCAACAATAATCGTTTTATAACGAATGTTATAGAATGACAACAAGTAATAAAAAGCTAGAGTTTAGCAATGAGCTAATCAACT
>NZ_JVDT01000164.1 GCF_001076885.1 Bacillus sp. 522_BSPC | reverse complement strand
ACTTCGTTTTTAAACCTTTTTCTAAAAAACAAACACGAACTTTTTGTAAATTAATTACATTATAGTTCGTGTTTGTTGTTGGTTGAAATGCTTTTGTCCCAACCTCTCTTTGAATCTTATTCTTCTTCTGAACTTCCGCCAAAAGCTTCGGGAATCATTGTAAATCCTTCGATTACGGTGTCTTCTTCGACTTCGATCATCAAGTACCTTTTTCCGCTAAATTCGATTTGTTTTACATATCGTAAGTCTGGTGGACTTATTGCGATATTGGCAATTTTTGTGCTGATTTTAATCGACTTTGATGTGAATTTTGGCAAGATATTACTTGCTTTTAACTCGTACTTATCATCATCAATGATCTTTTTGAAAGCAAATTCAACTTTTTCTGGATTAATATCCTCCACGCCACTCATTTTTAAGACTTGTTCGACGTCTTTGGAATCTAATTTTGGAACTTCTTCCTCTTCATTTTCTACAATCATCCGGTTAATTTCTTCATAAACATTGGAAAGAGTAGAGGTGCTTAGCTGATCTCCAGTTACGTCCTTAATTATTTCTTCAAACACGATTTTATCATCTTGAGCAGTCATCATTTCTTCGCCGTTGAGCACTTCTTCGATAAATTGATAATCCGGCTCATGAATCTTGCCCGCAGCATAGAGAATATGATTAACATCTGCCGCATTATCTGTGAAGCTTGGGAAAAGAAATCCCCCCATGGGTGCATTCAGATTAATAATGGGGTCAACAACAATATTGTATTTAAATTCTTTCTCTACATAATCAAATAGCAATTCTTTTTTTGGCTCTTGTGTGTTATTGATGCTGCATAAAATGAAAGGATGGGAGAAAACCGTATCTCTTTCACTTTCTTCGGACTCTGCATTGCGGCGTTTCTTTGGTTTTAAATATTCTCCGCGAATGAATGTAATGACAATATCTTTTTCATATTGCCTGCTATTAAGCATCTTTTCCACTATCTGCAGCATTTGGTCTTTCCAATCTTCTACTTCAGAGCTAAGTAATCCTTTATGTAAAATAAGCTGGCTATTATTCTCTGCATCCCTTTGAAACTTTAATTCAAAGAGCTTTTCATCTAAATTGCCGGCAAGTAATTTTTTAAAGTTATGCAAAAATAACTCTTGTTGATCTTGGTCAAGCATTCCGAATGGTTGGCTTTGATAATGGAATATATCACTCGATTCTTTCATGACATAGACATTAAACATGTCTGTAATTCTAAGTAGATCGTTGTTCATTTTGAATTGTTTTCGAATGTTTGCTATATCTTTTTTGTTCATTCTAAGTACACTCCTAAGTTACTATAAGTAAAAGATGGATGTTATATTAAGCAGTTAGCTAAATGTATGCACTCATTTTTAGTCATTCATCCATTTTATCATATTTAGTTTCTCTATTATAAGAAAGAAAATAGAGTTATGGGAAAACAAGTTTGTTTTAATGAGGAGAAAGAGGTCTAGTCAATATTATTCCTCTATGCTTAAATAGGAGATAATCTAAGAAACAGGTGGGGAAACGAAATGAATGAGAAGGATTGCTTGCTGCTCCTCTATTTACAGAAGGAGCAAAATATAACGAAAGCAGCGGAACATCTGTTTATGACACAGCCTGCCTTGACCTATCGCATACGCCAACTTGAAAAGGAATTTCAGGTTGAAATCCTCTCTAAAAATGGGAAAAACATAAGACTGACACCAGCTGGCGAACATTTAGTAGAGTATGCAAAAAGAATTCTTAGCGATTTGCGCAAGACGAAAGAATTTCTGCTGAATTTGGAAAATGAACTGATTGGAAGTTTGAAAATTGGTGTGAATAGTCACTTTGGTTTGTACAATTTGCCGTCGATTTTAAAGGATTATATAAAGATGTTTCCGAAAGTCGAATTGAATGTAGATACTGGATTTAGTACGGAAATGATGGATTTACTAGTAGATGGGCAAATTGATGTGGCGATTGTAAGAGGAGATTATAACTGGTCAGATGGGAAATACCTACTTAGCGAAGAGAATGTCTGTATTATTGCAAACGAACCGATTGATGTAAAAAAGCTTCCTCGGATGCCGATGATTAATAGAAAAGAGCCTAAAGTACTTCTGAAGTATAAGACAAGTCCATATAATCCTTTCGAGCAAAGCGTTGAATATTGGTGGAATCAAAGGTTTATTGAACCACCAATAGTAACGATGAAAGTGGATAGCTATGAAACGTGTAAGGAAATGGTGAAAAAAGGGCTTGGTTATGCGATTATCCCTAGTGTTTTTTTAAAGCAGACGGACGATTTATATAATGCTCCGCTTATTTTTAAAAATGGTCAGGAAATGAAAAGAAGAACGTGGATGTATTATAGAGAAGAATCGATGAGTCTCGCGACAGTAGCTGAGTTTGTTCGATATATGAAAAAATCGTAGAAAGAGAATGACTATGTGATTCTCTTTTTTTTGTCGTGTTTGTATAATTATAAATATTTGTTTATGTAAAAATAGCTGTTATCCATAAAAATTTTTTATGAATAACGAAAAAAAGCTTGATTTTACTTATTTATACAGGGGTATTACAATGGTGAATATAATTATCATTGTTCAGAATATTTCGGGGGTTGTATATTTATGTATTTGGAGAAGGCCGGAGAAAAACTAGCACTTATCGATAAGGTAGATGCGATGGATAACCAATTACGCGAATTAGCATTAAAGATTCATCAGAATCCAGAAGTGAGTTTTCAAGAACAACAAGCGATGAACTGGTTGACAGAACCACTTGAAGAGGCGGGGTTTGTCATAGAAAAAGGGATTGCGACATTAGAAACGTCATTTAGAGCGACTTGGGAAGGGACACCTGGTGGTCCAACGATTGCATTACTTGCAGAATATGATGCGTTGGCAGGATTAGGGCATGGCTGTGGACACAATATTATCGGAACCTCAGCTGTAGGTGCGGCAATAGCGCTAAAGGAGACAATGCCAAATTTAAAAGGAAAAATCGTTGTTCTTGGAACACCAGCAGAAGAGCTAGGTGGCGGAAAAATTATAATGGTGGAACAAGGTGTTTTTGATCAAGTGGATGCTGCCATGATGTGTCATCCCCATAAGAAATCGATGGTTTTGCGGGGAGGATTGGCTTGTGTAGATGCAACATTTAAATATTATGGCAAGGCAGCCCATGCAGCTGCTAGTCCTGAACAAGGAATCAGTGCATTGGATGCAGTCATCCATACATTTGTTGCGGTTAACTCTTTGCGTCAGTTTTTTAAGGATGATGTGAGAATTCACGGGATTATCACAAAAGGTGGAGAGGCTACAAATGTAGTGCCCGCTTACTGTGAAGCCGAATTTTTACTAAGGGCGGAAAACGTAGAGCAGCTGGAATTAGTTCGAGAAAAAGTATATGCTGCTGCTCGATATTCTGCAGAGGCAGTAGGGGCCGCTTTAGAGATTGAAGAGGGACTTATCTATGCCGAAAGAAACAATAATCATGCCCTTGCCCATTTATTCAAAGACAATTTGGAGCTTTTGGATGAAGAAGTAAGTGATCCTCCTAAAAAAGGCGGAATCGGTTCCTCTGATATTGGCAATGTTGGTCAAGTGACAGCAACCATTCATCCTTATATTAAAATCACGGATTCAGCCAATACACACACTCCAGAGTTTGTAGATGCTGCTGGTTCAGAAGAAGGGATGAAAGGACTAAATAAAGCTGCAAAAGCATTGGCGCTCACAGCGTTTGATCTATGCACAAACGAACAATCCCTAAAAGCGATTCGCAGTGAGTTCGAGGAATGGAAAAGAAGCAAACAGCAAGTGAAATAATAGATGAATAAAAAAGTAAAGGGTGAATAGGTTGAAAACGAATAAGCTAGCGTCCAATGTGGCATCTCCAGTAACAAATAAGGGAAAGAAACTTCGAATGCCACATACATTTGTCATCATTTTATGTATGGTGTTATTTGCAGCTGTACTTACTTACATACTCCCGGCAGGAGAATTTGAACGGGTAGAAGATGCAAACTCAGGAAATACAGTAGTAGTACAGGATTCTTACCAACATGTTGAACAAAATCCTATTAGTCTATTTAATCTGCCACTAGCAGTTGTACAAGGTTTGGTAAGTGCAAGCGATACAGTCTTTTTTATCTTTATCGTTGGTGGTGTTTTCCAAATTATCAATTCTACAGGAACGATTGAAGCAGTTGCTGGAAGAGTTGGAAAAACCTTTATGAACCGTGGTCTAGTTATTATTCCAATTTTCTTGACCCTGTTTTCATTCGGTGGCTTTACAATTGGGATGTCAGCAGAGGTAATGGCGTTTGTACCTATTGGAATCGCGATTGCTAGAGCATTAGGATATGATGCGTTAACTGGGACAGCCATGGTTATGTTAGGTGCAGCGACAGGTTTTACAGCAGGGTTACTAAATCCTTTTAATGTTGGAATTGCCCAATCAATTGCTGAAATTCCAATGTTTTCAGGAATGTGGCTACGTGCGATTATTTTAGTTGTGCTGCTAATCGCTACTAGTTTTTATATTATACGTTATGCAAAAAAGGTGAAAAAGAATCCATCATCAAGTATTGTTGTCCAGCTTGAAAAAGAAGAAGGGCATAAAAATATCGATATGACTTCATTATCATCCATGAAGGTCAATCACTATTTAACAATCATTGCTATATTAGCAGGATTTGGTTTCCTTATCTGGGGAGTTTCAGAAAAGGGATGGTGGATGCAAGAATTAGCTGCGTTTTTTCTAGCGTTAGGTATTATAGTAGGGTTTCTATCTAAATATGGGCCTAGCAAAATTGCAAGTGAATTTGTGGCAGGGGCAAAAGATATCACTTTTGGTGCCTTTATTGTCGGATTAGCAAAAGGAATCGTTATTGTTTTAGAGCAAGGACATGTTATTGATTCGGTTGTAAATGGATTAGCGATAATGGTTGACCATCTGCCAAGTTACATTCAGGTTCTCGGCATGTACTTCTTTCAAACGATTATGAATGTCTTTATCACTTCTGGAACAGGACTTGCTGCAACAACAATGCCGATTATGGTTCCATTAGCTGATTTAATTGATGTTACTAGACAAACAGCTGTTCTAGCCTATCAGCTAGGAGATGGGTTATCTAATTGTATCCTGCCTACCTCTGCCATGTTAATGGGAAGCTTAGCGGTGTCAAAAATAAAGTATCAAGAATGGGTAAAGTTTTTCTGGCCATTATTGGTGATATGGCTTGTTATTGGCGGAGTTTTTGTCATCGTCGCAGATATTATTCACTATTGATGAAGAGGATGAGTAATGATGAACCCCCAGCTTATTGAATTAATGGATAAGGAACTTTTAAATCAACATGTTAAGGAACTTTCTGCATATGAACGGTTAACAGGAGAGGAAGAAGCTGAAAGAGCGGTAGATTATATAGTGGGAAATTTGCAACAGCATCATATTTCATATAATCGTTACCAATTCGATGGATACTTTAGTGATCCTATTCATGGGGCAGTGTTTGTAACAGCACCTATGAAACTGGCTATTCGCGCAAAAGCAAGATCATTTGGTGCCAATCTTCCGAATGGGGTAAAGGGAAATCTTCTATATGATTTCTTTAGTGAACACTCAACAGGGATAAGCGGACCAGTCGAGCGTTATGAAAAGATGAAAGACAAAATTATTATCAGCTGGAACTATTACGAGGATTATGTGAAAAAAATAGAAAGTGCAGGAGCAATAGGGCTTATTCATATATGGCCATCTAAGGAAAAGGCGCTTCATGAAGAAACGGTGGGAACAATTTGGGGTACCCCTACGATGGGAACTGTGGACCAACTGACGAAAATTCCTGTCGTTGGCATAAACCATGAAGATGGGAGCAAGTTGCTTGAGTGGATAAAAGAGGAGCATTCTGTAGAAGTCGTATTGAAAACAGAGGTGAGAAATTCTGTTAAAAAGACTAGTTTACCAGTTGCTACTATTCGCGGGGAACTTGAAGAGTATATTTTGGTATCAGGACATTATGATTCCTGGCATAAAGGGGCAACAGATAATGCAACAGCCAATTCTTTGATGCTGGAGATGGCCCGGATATTTTCTACTCAAAAAAGTAAACGAAGCATTAAAATAGCTTGGTGGCCAGGACATTCAAATGGTAGATATGCAGGGTCTGCCTGGTATTGTGATCAATTTTGGGAGGAAATCAATGAGAAGTGTGTAGCACATATTAATATTGATTTTCCAGGGACGAAAGGAAATGTTCAAGTAGTTCCAAGATCAACAGCGATGGAAAAGGAAGAACTTTTAACCGATATTATTCGAGATTATACAAAGAAGGAACCATCTCGATCAGATTATTTGCCTCGGGGAGCGGATCAATCCTTTTGGGGAACGAATATTCCTATCCATCTAATGCTAAAGTATGAACCAATCGATCAAGAAAAAAGGTATCAAACACCAGGAGGGAACTGGTGGTGGCATACAGAAGAGGATCTCGTTGATAAAGTGGATTGTGATTTATTGGAGAGAGATACAGGGATGCACATAGATCTAGTGAATCACTTGGTGAATGTACCGATCTTGCCAATTAACCTTCTTCGCTTTTTAGCAAAAAGTAAGGAGATTATAAAAGATCTAGACAATCATTCTGATGAAGCTTTCGATTTCACTAAAATTCATCAAATCTTTGAAAGGGTTTCGATAATGGCGGGAGAGCTTTTGGAAAAGGAAGAATCAGATAAAACTTCCTATAATAAGCTTTTAAAATCGATTGGTGGAAAACTCAATAGACTTAAGTTCTCTTATTCCAGTAGATATGATTATGATAACACGTATCCTTTTCAGCCTTATCCTGGCTTAGCCAAAGTGAAGGACGTCTATCGAAGCAATACAACACAAGAAGATTTCCTGTTTATCAGTACCTTTTTCATTAGACAACGAAATCGGATAGTAAATGAGATAAAAGAAGTAATAATGGAGATAGAAAGATACTTTGATTAAATATATAAAGGTTTTCGCTCGTTCTTATGTCGAGCGAAAGCCTTTTTTAGTTAGGCGCCTTATTTGAAATAGATATTCTTAAATGAAATAATAGTAGGAGAAGATGGAACGGAAAGGAGTTTTTACAATGAAGGTATTAGTGGTTGGAGCGAATGGGCAAATAGGCAAACAGTTAGTAATGTTATTACAAGCGAGCCATGTATACTCTGTTAGGGCATTAGTCAGAACAGAAGGTCAGCTAAAAGCATTTGAACAAAGCGGAGTAGAGGCAGTGATGGGCAATTTGGAGGAGACGGTTGAGCAGCTAGAGAGTGTTGTTCGAGACTGTGAGGCAGTCATTTTTACTGCAGGTTCAGGCGGGAAAACCGGGTATGATAAAACGTTGCTAATTGATCTTGATGGTGCGGTTAAAATGATCGAAGCATCAAAAAATATGGGAATCAAGCGATTTGTAATGGTTAGCGCACTACAAGCACATAATCGAAAAAACTGGAATGAACAACTTAAGCCCTACTATGTAGCAAAGCATTATGCAGATCGAATCCTCATGGAAAGCGGATTAACGTATACGATTATTCGTCCAGGTGGCCTTTTGAATGAAGATGGAACTGGAAAGGTAACGATTGGGGAGAATCTTGAAAGAGGGATGATTCCGCGAGAGGATGTAGCAAAGACGGTAATTGCCTCACTACAGGAATCGAACGTGTTTAATAAAGCTTTTGATATAGTTTCTGGTGAAACGACGATTGCGGAGGCAGTGGGGGATTATAAAGATTAATTAGAGAAGAAGCGTCTAGGTATGCAGGTTGGTTTGGCTGATATCCTAGTATGTTTGGCTGATAAAATAGAAGATTGGCTGGAACCCCAACAGTATTGGCTGATATATCGAAAACCTAAGCTGTAACAGGATGGACGCTCTCTCTAATCCTTGCGATTTAGAAAATCATTAAAACAATTTTTTTCTCTTTTTTAATGCATAAATTTTTTTAGTAAGTGGAAATCCAAGAATAAGAAAGAAGATTCCTATTATAACTAAAACAGCATTTAGGATCACTTCAAAAGTATGGATGTCTCTAAAGAGAAAGACTTGAGAAAGCCCGGAAGAAATAAAGATAATAGCCAGGATATACCAGATGAAATTAATTCTTTGGTAATGTTCAATTTGGGAATCAATATCAGAATAGATTTTAAATTCACCTAAGGAAGCATCTCTTCTAAAGTAATGCCATCTTTTAATAGATGCAACTTGATCCACGCTAAACTCCTTCATTAGTGCTAAATAGTCATCCTTTTCTTTTTGAAAAACATCTTGTTTAAGAAATTCAATACGGTATATATATTTACTTGGTGTACTTGTTTCGAAAACATAGTATCCATCAGTAATTTCTTGTAGGGCATAGCCTTGTTTACACATATTGTTTATCCAAGCCTCTTCTTTTTCAATATTGATAAAGAAATCTTTAAATACACTTCTTTTTACTTTTTTAATCATTTAGTTGTCCCCCATTCTTATTAATCCATTTTGATACAACTCCTTTAGTCTGACGATTTCAGATTGAACTACTTGATAGCCTTCGTTAGTCAGGATATATACTTTCTTCCTTTTCTCCAAGACATCATTATTCGTAAATTCAATCCATCCTTTATCTAAGAGAGCTTTAAGGGCACCATAAAGTGTGCCGGGAGCTAGTGTTAAACGGCCATTACTCATTTTTTTTACATCCTGCATTATTCCATAACCATGTTGAGGAGCAAGAAGAGAGAGTAGAATATAGTAAGTTGATTCTGATAATGCATGGTTCGTGTTATGTCCTGAAATAGAAATCACTTCCCTTTTTTATTATATCTTCTTGCGATATATCGTGAGACGATATAGTTTATATAATTATACCTCTAGTTTAGGTAAGATTCTATGTGGAAAAAGCTGAAAATTTAAAAAATGACACGAATTATTTTCAATGAAGCTGTAATGGGTAGTACAGCAGCGCAGCTATCACATTCTGCAAAACAAATATTCAGATTATAACCAGGAATAAAGCTGATTTGCAACAATTGGGTTCGTGGTTATTGGTGTAGTAGCAAAGTTAGGGGGATTTGGTAGATACTTCTAAACGCACCCATCCTAATCAACATATCTATTGGAACTAGTTATATATCATTCCCTATTGTCATATGGTATACAATGTGTAATTCCTTAGGTTAAGGAAATCAATAACTGAATAGAGGAGGCAGTATATGCTTTGGATTCTTAGTGCACTCATCCTTATTGGCTTTAGCTTCTTTATTTATTCACAGATACAAGACCTACCCGAAAATCAAATAACAGCGAAATGCTTGCCTATGCTGTATGGTATGTCTTCTAGTGTGGCCATCGGCGTTTTATTTGGTACCATTATGCACAATGAATTAGGAATGGCCACAATTCTTTCCATCATTGTAAGTTTCTCCTTCATTCTTTTTCTTTTTATTAAAAGCACAATAGTTGCAATGATAGAAGCAGGGGCAGCCAGTTTAATGGGGGCTTTAATGGGAGCAATGTTAGGAGTTATGCTGAATGAAGGAGATGCGGTCTTAATAATAATTATGGTAGATGCTATTTTTCTGCTAAGTAGTTTCGTTATCTATCATATTGTGAAGAAGTATCAGTCTAGTAAAAGAAGATTCACTTCCAATCTTTTAATCGTTTCAGCTACCTTAAGTCTTGGACTCATCCTTTTAACAGGATTTTCTTATATGCTGAAAAATGATGAGTTGCCTATAGAAACGAATGAGCATCATCATCAAGGACTAGAAATATATAAGGAAATATTATGAATCACGAATTCTATTCCATACTATCTACGTTTCAGCCACTATTTCTTCGAGAACTTTTCCTCTACTATTTTTTTCAAAAGAAAAGAAGAAGCCTATCTAAACGTAAGTAGTTCAGTTTTTGTGGAGAAACATCTTAAATAGCACATAAATTATCATACCTTTTAGCACAGTAAATAGCAGAACTGTTTTCATTGATATATCAACGTTTTATAAGAAAATAACAACAAAATATCATTATAAATAGCACCCATAATAACAACTTGACAATGGCTATTGTCATTGTGGAAATTAAGGTGCTATTTTACTTGTAAATTGCTATGTGATTATCAGTCTGTTGCGAGAAAAATCAAGGATTTATAACATTATGTGGTAAAATACACTTAAAGATTATGAAAATTCAGTTCTTCGACTAACAGGAGATATTTGGGGAATGAGTTATCTTTAGAAAAAAGAGGGTTTATATGGAGAATAATACTATACAAATAAAAGAAATAAAGAAGGCTTTGTTAAAATCCTGGTCTTTAGAGTCAAGTTCAAAATGGAGTTTGAATAACCCCGCAAAAGGACAATGTGGTGTTACCGCATTAGTAGTTAATGATTTATTAGGCGGGGAAATTAAGAAAACCAAACTGCCTGAGGGATGGCATTTTTATAATTTTATTAATAAGAAGCGATGCGATTTAACAGCTACGCAATTCAAAGAGGACATCTTATATGAGGATATACTTTCAAATAGAGAAGAAGCATTTACAGATACTAATGAAAAACAGTATAACTATTTAAAACAAAAGGTGATTGCTTTCTTCAACTAAAGGGTGCTTTAATTAAATAAGAACAACACATTCAATAACAAAAAGCTTGGGATATCCCAAGCTTTATTTGTTGCGTTAATTCACTTGCTATTTACATTGCGAAAACGTATATTTTTTGACTGTGATTTTCAGTTTTCTCCACGTTATCTGAACTACTTAATCTAAACGGCCTCTTCTTTTCCCTCTAATAAGTTTTTAGACTCCTTATAATTAAAATGAAGTAGTTGGAAAACTTTTATATAATAAATGATTACTGGTTAATTGATTGATCTGTAGAATCTTTCTCCTCTACTTGTTCCGCTTCTGTATCTTCTTGTTTTCTCTCATACTCTTTTCTTACATCTCCACAAGTGATGCATATCCCACTGTAATAATAATTATATTTATGATATTTTCGTATTTTGCATATAAGTGAACCAAATAACAAAAGTAACAACTCCTTTACTTATCCATTCTACAATAGTGGTCAGTAATATTTGGTTAAATAACCGTTACGAACCTACCAAATCTATTACAAAGATGTCTTCTTTATCTTTTTTATGACAATCACCAAAAAAACATTACAGCTTGCTAGAGGAATAGGTGAATATAGAAAGGAATGGAAAGAGAAAATGGTGAAAACTAGAAACTTTTTGATGTGCTGTATCGTAATAGGTATAGTTGTAATACAAATGTAAATGAATATCCGTACAAATGCCTAGATAATGCTGTAAAATAATAGGTAATACATGGTTGGAAGAATATGAATGTAAAAGGAGAGATTCTTTGTGGGGGTCATGCTAAGCAAAGGTCAAAAGGTAGATTTAACAAAAGCTCATCCTGGATTAAGCAATGTTGTAATTGGTTTAGGCTGGGATATCAATCAACAGGGTGCCAACTATGATTTAGATGCTTCTGCTTTTTTGTTGGGAGAAAATCATAAAGTATGGAGCGATAATGATTTTATTTTTTACAATAATCCATCTGGTCCTAATGGATCTGTAATATACAGTGGAGATAACCGGACGGGTCATGGTAGATTGGACGATGAACAAATTAGAGTGAATTTATCTCAAGTACCATCCAGTATTCAACGTATTGCTTTTACCATTACCATCCATGATGCTTATGAAAAAGGACAAAATTTTGGACAAATATCTAATGCCTATGTCAGAGTATATAATGAGGAAGAGCAAGTAGAACTTCTTCGTTTTAATCTTGGAAGAGACTATACAATTGAAACGGCAATAGTCGCAGCAGAGCTATATCGCCATAATGGAGAATGGAAGTTTAATGCTGTTGGCAGTGGCTTTCAAGGTGGTTTAGCTGCATTATGCCGCAATTTTGGGGTAACTGTTGATGATGAACCAACAGCACCTGTTCCATCTATTCAACAAGGCTATCAAGAACCAAATAGACCTCCTTTCCAGTCGTTTGAAACACAAACGTATCCCACTTCTAATAGAGAGGCATACCAGCCAACCGGTCATTCGGCTTATTCAAATAATCCGCAAATGTATGGACAAGCTTCTCAGCATAATCATCATTCTAGTGACCATTTCCAGTGTATTAGGTGCCATAGCACGAATGTCCGTACAGGTGAAAAAGGATTTGGAATTGGAAAAGCGGCTATAGGCGGGTTAATTTTAGGACCAGTTGGACTACTGGGTGGCTTTATTGGAAAAGGCCAATTAAAAATTAGCTGCAATAGTTGTGGTTATAATTGGTCTCCATCTCAGACAGATTATGCTGAATGGGGGAGACAGCAGAAGCAACGGGCAAAGGACCTCTTCATGCGATATAAAAATCCGGAAGTTTTAGACGCTGTTGTGGCTGCATGTGCATTAGTAGGGATGGCAGATGGAAGATTAGATCCTTCAGAAGAACGAAAAATGATGGAGTTTATCCATCAAAGTGAAGAATTGCGTGTTTTTGATACAAATAGAGTCGTTCAGCAATTTAATCACTTTGTTCGCAAAATAGAATACGATCAAATTATTGGTCAGACAGAGTGTTTTCGAGCGTTAGGGAAAGTGCGATCAAAGCCAGAGGTTGCAAGACTAGTAGCACGGTATTGCATTGCTATTGGCTATGCAGACGGTCATTTTGATCACAGAGAAAAACAAGTAGTGACAGAAATATGCCGAGAATTAGGATTGAATCCACAGGAATTTTTATCTTAAGAATAGGACATAATAGAATAGAAGACCAGTTTTAATAGAATAGTTTGGGAGAGAATGTCTAAAAGAAATCTCTTGCAAATATGTATACAAGAAAGATAGGCGGGAGATTACTTTTTCGTAATGTCGGAATGGTTTAACATATCATCAGTGGAGGGGATGAAATTCTCTACTGATGGAAGTTTTTCTTTATTGTATTCCGTCAAATCAGTAACTCCCATTGCTCGGGTGAGTATAGGTGCATTTTAATAGAAATACAACAGGAGGAGAAGGATGGCAGGAAATCATAGTTTAGTAATTGACAGAATAATCGGTAATATCGAAAAAGTAATGATTGGGAAAAGAGACGTAGCAGAACTTAGTTTAATTGCATTACTTGCCCAAGGTCATGTTTTATTAGAAGATGTCCCTGGAGTCGGGAAAACAATGATGGTAAGAGCTTTGGCGAAATCAGTTGGTGCTAATTTCCGTAGAATTCAATTCACCCCAGACCTTTTACCATCTGATGTAACAGGAGTCTCCATTTATAATCCGAAAGAGCTGGAATTTCAATTTGTGCCAGGGCCGATCATGGGAAATATCATTCTTGCAGATGAAATTAATCGAACATCGCCCAAAACACAGTCAGCCCTTTTGGAGGCGATGGAAGAGAGTAGTGTAACAATTGATGGAATTACCCATCATTTACAAAAGCCGTTCTTTGTTATGGCAACCCAGAATCCAATTGAATATGAAGGAACATACCCTCTCCCTGAAGCTCAGCTAGATCGATTTTTATTAAAAATGCAGATGGGATATCCAACCGTGGCAGAAGAAATGGAAGTGTTAACTAGAGTCCAAGTAGCTGCTCCTATTGAAAAGTTAGAGTCAGTTGTGACCTTGGATGAACTGCTTACTCTTCAATATGAAGTTAGACAGGTGTATGTGGATGACACAATAAAGAAATATATAGTGGAGCTTGCTACTGCAACAAGAGAACATGCGGGAATTTATTTAGGAGTCAGCCCTAGAGGTTCGATTGCATTAATGAGAGCATCACAAAGCTATGCCTTTATTCAAGGAAGAGATTATGTTATTCCTGATGATGTTCAATTTTTAGTGAAAGCTGTATTTGCCCATCGAATTATTTTAAAATCAGAGACAAAATTTGATGGAATATCGCCAGAGGAAATTATCAATCGAATTGTTGGGGAAGTCTCTGTACCGGTGCAAAGGTTAGTGAAGTAATGAAAAGACTTTTGCAAAAATTAAATCGGATTTGGAAACTAATTTTATTATTTTTATTAATAGCGATGGTTTTTTCTTATGCTATGTTCCAAGGAGGATTTGTTAGCTGGTTTTTATTCTATAGTTTTTTACCTTTTGCTTTATATGGACTACTGATTGCTGGTTACCCAATTAGAGACTGGCAGGTAAAACGAAAAATTCAAAAATATGAGTACAGTGCAAAAGAAGAAATGCATGTAGAAATTGAATTAAAAAGAAAGACATTCTTCCCTATTTTCTATGTCATGGTGGAAGATTCGTTTAGCTCGACTGTAGGGGAAAAGATAATGGGAAAGAAGCTGTTAATGCCTGGGTTCAGACGTACTCTTACTTATAAATATACGGTAAAAGAGTTGTCGAGAGGAGAGCATGTATTTGATCAGATTTTCCTGCAAATAGGAGATCCTTTAGGTCTTGTTGAAAAGGAGAAAGTTTATATTCAAGTTGATCGGATACTTGTCTATCCTCCTTTTGAAGAGATGGTTTACAAGCCTTTGGAAAATCATTTTGAACAAGGGATGACTTCTTCGAAGGAACGAGTGCAAAGAGATACGACAATGGCAGTTGGAATAAGAGAGTATCAGCCTGGTGACCGCTTCTCATGGATTAACTGGAAGGCAAGTGCAAGGCGGAATAATATGATGACAAAAGAGTTTGAACAAAAGCAGACCCATGACATTATGATTGTTGTGGATTGCGAAGAGAATAAGAGATTTGAAGGAGTAGTTTCTTTTACTGCTTCAGTAATTCGTGCCATTTTAAAAAAAGGTGCTCAGGTAGGGCTTTTATCAGTTGATACAGATCGAACAATTTTTCCAATAAGAGGAGGAGAAAGTCAACAACAACTATTACTCTATCATTTAGCAAAGATTCGGACTACAAAGGAGATAACACTTGCAGAGGTTTTGGATAATGAAAGCAGTCAGTTGCAGCAACAAGCTACAGTTATGCTGATTACATCCATGTTAACGAAAGAGCTAGTAGATAAAGCAGGCTGGCTTTCTAGCAAAAGGTATAATATAGCGGTGTTTGTCATTACAGGTAAAAATGAAGGCTTATCTAGTGGGGAAAAAACATTAAGTGCTTTTGCTGTAAAAAGAGGGATTCGCGTTATCCATGTTTCTGAAGGAAGATATAAAGAGGCTTTTTTGGAGGTGATGGCTTAAATGAGTTCATCTTTTAGCAAAAAGCACATCACAATATCCAATTTTCTATTGTATATCTTAGGATTTTTATTAATTTGGGAATGGCTTAGACCGCTGGAAGCGTTGACGAATACAGAGAATGTGATTGTATTTAATCTATTTCTTGCGCTTTCTTTATTACTAGCCTTTTTTAGAGCACCAAGCTTGTTAAGCGGAACATTAAAGACTGTTTATATTATCTTTGTTCTTCAATCTTTATATTTTGAGGAGTCCTTTTTAACCTTCCAATGGATCCAGCCTTTTGTTACTGAATTTATTGATAATCTAGTATTAGTGTTTGATACAAATTGGTCGGAAATGACCAATATGTTTAAAAGCTGTCTCTGCTTTATTTTACTATGGCTAATGGCCTACCTAATCGATTACTGGCTAATTAAACGAAGAAAGATTTTTACTTTCTTTTTGTTGACGATTATCTATATTACAGTATTAGATACCTTTACAATATATAGTGCTACTAGTGCTATTATTCGGACGGTAATCATTGGTTTTACAGTAATGGGGATGTTAACATTCTTTCGATTAAATGACAAAGAAGGCTCTGAGAATAACCATCGTTCAACTATAAAATGGATGATCCCGTTGCTCGTATTTGTAATAGGGAGTGCTGGAATTGGCTACTTATTACCAAAGGCAGATCCTATTTGGCCAGATCCAGTTCCTTTTATTCAAACGATGGGGAATAAAGGTGGAGAGAACGAAGGAGGCAGCACCGGAGAAGATGGTGTTCATCGGGTTGGATATAGTGTAGATGATTCTAGATTAGGAGGGGACTTTATTGGTGATTCCTCCATGGTTTTTGTCGCAGAAGTGGAAGAGCCCCATTATTGGAAAGTAGAAACAAAAGATACGTATACAGGAAAAGGCTGGGTGCAGTCAGAGGAATCTTTGCAATTGAGCCGAGATAACTTTGAAGTATTAGATCACGGTGGAGAGATTCCGTTTATTTCTTTTGTTGATGGAGAAAATGTGAAGCGGACAGAATCGCAAAGCACGGTTCAATTTACAAATGGTTTTTCATACTTCCTATATCCGTTAGGAGTAAAAGAAATGACTGCTGCGAATTCTTATATGGAAATTGAAAGTGGGAATGAGCGCGGGGTATTTAATGGCTATGTTGAAAGTTATTCCGTAACATATGATATACCGGAATACAGCTTAGATGCATTAACAACGGCGGACATGGAAGCCTTTGTGATGGATAATCCAGCTATTGCGAATCGTTATCTTCAACTTCCAGATTCATTGCCGCAAAGAGTGAAGGATCTTGCTGTTGATATAACGAAAAATGATGAAAATGTGTTTGCGAAAGTAAGATCGATAGAAACCTATTTCTCCTCTAATGGATTTGTTTATAGTCAAAGTAATGTTGCCATTCCGAATGGGGAGGAGGATTATGTAGATCAATTCTTATTTGAAACAAAACTAGGGTATTGTGATAACTATTCTACTTCTATGGTTACCTTGCTGCGTTCTATTGGCATTCCCTCTCGATGGGTTAAGGGCTTTACAGAAGGGGATTTTGTAGAGACAGATGGTGAAATTCGTCGTTATGAAGTAACAAATAATAATGCCCATTCTTGGGTAGAGGTGTATTTTCCGGAGGTTGGTTGGGTTTCCTTTGAACCAACACAAGGATTCTCCAATGCGAATACGTATATGAATGATATAGAAAATCAATCAAATTCTAATAATACAGAATCCGAAACACCAGATGCACAAGAACAACAGCAAGAAACTCCTGAAAACAAACCGGAAGAGCAAGAACAAACGTTAGAACCAACATCCCAAACTACGGAGGGGTGGAGTAATTATCCAGCTGTAGTCAAAGGAAATTGGCAATGGGTTGCTTTTGTACTAGCTTTAATCGGGTTGTTAGGAGTTGCTATTTATAAATTTAGATATAAATGGTTGCCTTATTATTATATTTGGAAATTCAAACATGCAACTGGCGAAAATAACTTTCCAAAAGCGTATATCGTATTGTTGCATTTATTAGAAATAGCAGGCCTTAAGAAAAAGGAAGAAGTTACCTTAAGAGAGTATGCGAAGCAAATTGATCACATCTATTCAAGTGATGAAATGAGCTTGTTGACTGCTAAATATGAGGAATATCTGTATAAAGGTCAATTGCAAAAAGGCAGCTGGGAAGATTTGAGGGAATTATGGGAAAATTTAATTAAAAAAACAACAGCTTGACCATCGATTCGACATGTTGTTACAATATTCTCATCTATATATAATTCCTTCATATATCCTCGATGATATGGTTCGAGAGTCTCTACCGGGTCGCCTTAAATGATCTGACTATGAAGGCAGATAAGTCTTTCCAATTTAGCTTCTTCATGGAATCCAAAAGACTAGAATTCTGCCTTCGTTTTTATTTGAGGCCGATTCTAGTCTTTTTTTCTTAAAAAAAGATGGTGAAATGGAGATAAGAGGCATGAATGATGAAGGTGTTTGGCAATAGTAATAAGAGAAATTCAAATAGATTAATTGGGGTGAATAGGAATGGGGAAAGCGCATATAGAAGGTCAGGAAATGATTGTTGTTCTAGACTTTGGTAGTCAATACAATCAATTGATTACAAGAAGAATAAGAGAATTTGGAGTATACAGTGAGTTGCATCCACATACCATTACTGCTGAAGAGATTAAGGAATTAAACCCTTCAGGAATAATTTTCTCAGGTGGCCCTAACAGTGTTTACGATGAAAATGCATTTGGTGTTGATGAGAAAATATTTGATTTAGGGCTTCCTATCTTTGGTATTTGTTATGGTATGCAATTGATGACACAGCATTTTGCAGGAAAAGTGGAAAAAGCAAAGCATCGTGAATATGGAAAAGCAGCGATTAATATTGAAAATAACTCGAAATTATTTGCTGACCTTCCAACAGAACAAATCGTTTGGATGAGTCATGGTGATTTAGTTGTAGAAGCTCCTGCTGGATTTACAATTGATGCAACAAGTGCTTCTTGTCCTATCGCTTCAATGAGTAATGGAGAAAAAGGATTATATGCAGTTCAATTCCATCCAGAGGTTCGTCATTCTGTATATGGAAACGAATTGTTAAAAAACTTTGTGTTTGGGGTTTGTGGATGCAAAGGTGACTGGTCTATGGAAAACTTCATTGAAATTGAAATGGAAAAAATTCGTCAGACAGTTGGCGACAAAAAAGTTTTATGTGCTCTTAGTGGCGGTGTAGATTCTTCTGTTGTTGCTGTTTTGATTCATAAAGCAATTGGTGACCAATTAACATGTATCTTTGTAGACCATGGACTTCTTCGTAAAGGGGAAGCGGAAGGGGTTATGAAGACTTTCACAGAAGGCTTCAATATGAATGTAATTAAAGTTGATGCAAAAGAGCGTTTTATGTCTAAGCTAGAAGGCGTAAGTGATCCGGAGAAAAAACGTAAGATTATCGGAAATGAGTTCATCTATGTGTTTGATGATGAAGCAGCTAAATTAGAAGGTATCGATTTCTTAGCACAAGGTACCCTTTACACAGATATTATTGAGAGTGGAACAGCTACTGCGCAAACAATTAAGTCCCATCATAATGTTGGCGGACTTCCTGAAGATATGCAATTCCAATTAATTGAACCTTTAAATACGCTATTTAAAGATGAAGTACGTGCTCTAGGTTCCGAATTAGGAATAGCTGATGATATCGTATGGAGACAACCATTCCCAGGTCCTGGTTTAGGGATTCGGGTATTAGGTGCTATTTCAGAAGAAAAATTAGAAATTGTGCGTGAGTCAGACGCAATTTTACGCGAAGAAATTAAAAAGGCTGGTTTAGAACGTGATGTATGGCAATACTTTACAGTTCTTCCTGATATCCGAAGTGTTGGGGTAATGGGGGATGCGCGTACTTATGATTATACTATCGGAATTCGCGCAGTTACTTCAATAGATGGAATGACCTCTGACTGGGCAAGACTTCCTTGGGATGTACTAGAAGTGATTTCTACAAGAATCGTTAATGAAGTAGCCCATATTAACCGCGTAGTGTATGACATTACGAGTAAGCCACCTGCTACGATTGAGTGGGAGTAAAAGGAAAAAAATAGTAGCTTTTCCTTTTATAAAGATAAGTTCTATAGAAAAAGCGAACGATCGTATATTTTTATTATCGATTGTTCGCTTTTTGTATTGACGAGCTTTCTTTAAACTGTTAAACTAGATTTACAACTGAGATAGATATTTTTTACTCGTATAATATTGGGGAATACGGCCCAAAAGTTTCTACCGAGCTACCGTAAATAGCTTGACTACGAGGTAAGTGTAAATAGGGAATAATGAGAACTCATTTATATATTTATTTTAAGAGAAAGTTTCCCTATTCGTATTCACAAACCCTAGTCAACGCTCCTTTAATCGTAGGAGTGTTTTTTTGTTTTAGTCGATTATTAAAGCATTTATGAGAGGGGAAAGATCAATGAAGAAGTTTTTCAAATTTGAAGAACTAGGCACAAATTACCGCAGAGAGTTTTTAGGTGGTTTCACTACATTCCTTGCGATGGCTTATATTTTAGCAGTAAACCCATTTACATTAACATTAGGAGATGTAGCTGATCTTCCGGATGCATTAAGAATGGATTATGGAGCGGTGTTTGTGGCGACAGCACTTGCTGCAGCAGTAGGATCTCTAATTATGGGGATATTTGCTAATTATCCAATTGCGTTAGCTCCAGGTTTAGGATTAAATGCATACTTTGCATATACCGTTGTTTTAACACAAGGACATCCGTGGCAATATGCTTTAGCAGCTGTATTTATTTCAAGTGTATTTTTCTTACTACTAACACTTTCTGGTCTTCGTGAAAAACTAATTAATGCGATACCAGTTGAATTAAAGCTTGCGGTCGGCGCAGGTATTGGATTATTTATAACATTTATTGGATTGCAGAATTCCGAAATTATTGTTGGTAACGCTGCGACACTTGTTCATATTGGTGATTTAACCAAGCCAAGTACATTACTAGCCATTTTTGGTATTTTCGTTACGATTATTTTAATGGTTAGAGGAATACACGGTGGAGTATTCTACGGAATGATCATCACAGCAGTAGTAGGAATGATTTTTGGAGTAATTGATACGCCTTCTAAAGTGGTTTCTACCGTTCCTAGTATTGAGCCAACTTTTGGATCATTGTTCTCCGCGCTTGGGGATCCTGGATTTTATACACAAAGTATGTTAGTTGTTGTTTTAACTTTCTTGTTTGTTGATTTCTTTGATAACGCTGGTACATTAGTAGCAGTTGCAAACCAAGCTGGATTAATGAAAGAAAATAAATTACCGAGAGCAGGAAAAGCGTTATTTGCCGATTCTATTGCATCCATGGTAGGTTCTATTTTCGGTACATCTACAACGACTTCTTATATTGAGTCATCAGCAGGTGTTGCTGCTGGAGCTCGTACTGGATTTGCTGCAGTTGTTACAGCAGGGTTCTTCTTGTTATCCTTATTCTTCTTCCCACTGTTGGAAGTAGTAACATCAGCTGTTACAACACCAGCTTTAGTTGTGGTTGGTATTTTGATGGTTTCATCCCTTGGGAAAATTGAGTGGGCTAAGTTTGAAGTGGCCGTTCCAGCATTCCTTACTATCGTTGCGATGCCTTTGACTTATAGTATTGCAACAGGTATAGCTGTTGGGTTTATCTTCTACCCTATTGTTATGATTGTTAAAGGTCGTATTAAAGATATTAATCCAATTATGTATATATTCTTTGTCATCTTCGCATTGTACTTTATCTTCTTACAATAGAAGGGAAGATGATTCATAACTCATTGTGATAAAGGTTAACGATATTATATTGTATTATTTTGGGGTTGCGAGAAAAAGTCTTTTTGCTAAGAAGAAAAGGGATGTCCATTTTGGATGTCCTTTTTCTCATTTTTTCGTTGACTTCCTATAAAGACTTTAATAACATTGAGGTACCGAGAAGTCTGTCGAAGTGGGGAAATAAGTATGCCTAATTTACTAATAAAGAAAGCGCTGAATAATAATGTGCTCATTGGAGACCATCCATCCTATGGGGAAGTAGTGCTTATAGGGAAAGGAATAGGCTTTAATCAGAAAAGTGGAGATTATATTGATGTTAATGTTGTAGAAAAGTTGTTTGTCCTAAAAGATGAAAAGGAACAAAGCAATTACTTGAAGCTTCTTCCACAAGTGGATAATGAGTTGTTGGATGTAATTATTTCATCAATAGAGTTAATTAAAAATAAGACAAATACAAAGCTTAACGAGCATATCCATATAGCGTTAACGGATCATATTATGTTTGCTGCCTCTCGTGTTACAAACGGGCTAGTATTGAATAATCCATTTCTGATTGAAACAAAGGCATTGTACCCGTTTGAGTATGCAATCGCTGAAGAGGTTGTGAAATTAATCGGAGAACAAACAGGGCTTCAATTACCAGTAGGTGAAATCGGTTTCATCGCATTGCATATTCATAGTGCAATGATGAACAAAAGTTTATCAGAGGTCAATCAGCATTCACAATTAGTTACACATCTTGTGAATCTCATAGAGGAACAACTAGATACAAAAATTGATAAAGATAGCATCGACTATATGCGTCTTGTTAGACATTTGCGTTTTACGATAGAACGGGTTAATTCAGGAGAAAAAGTAGAAGAACCAGAAAATATAATTTTGCTATTGAAGAGTGAGTATCCACTGTGCTATAATCTTGCATGGAAGCTCATAAAAGTGATGCAACAAGCATTGAAAAAGCCAGTCTTTGAAGCAGAAGCAGTTTATCTGACGATGCATCTACAAAGACTTCAGAAAAAAATTAAATAGTTATTATCTTATAAACGTGTTACTGATACGATCAGGCATGAGTGAAAAAGATGATTGATTTAAATGTTTTAGGGTAACCTAACCTTAGCGTTTATTTCAATCTATCTACGCTCATGCCTTTTTTGTTTTTTACTCTTGTTTGAGAACGCTTTTTTGAGCCGAAAAATTGCTTTAGGAGGTCAACAAAATGTTTAAAAAGTTGTTTGGTGTTTTACAAAAAGTTGGTAAAGCACTTATGTTACCAGTTGCTATTCTTCCAGCTGCTGGTATCTTGCTTGCATTTGGTAATGCGTTGCAAAATCCAACGCTTCTTGATATTGCTCCATTTTTGAATAATAGTGGAGTGGAAATGGTTGCGTCCGTTATGGAGGATGCAGGAAATATCATCTTTGGTAACCTTTCCTTACTATTTGCTGTTGGGGTTGCTGTTGGTTTAGCTGGCGGTGAAGGTGTAGCAGGTCTAGCTGCTATTATTGGATTCCTTATTATGAACGTTACTATGGGAACAGTTTTAGGGATTGATGCTGATGCATTAGTTGGAAGTACTGAATATGCAGCTGTTTTAGGAATTCCTACTCTTCAAACGGGTGTGTTCGGTGGTATCATTGTCGGTATTATCGCCGCCGCGATGTATAATCGCTTCTTTGAAATTGAGTTACCTTCTTATTTAGGTTTCTTTGCAGGTAAACGCTTTGTTCCGATTGTGACAGCTGCATGTGCTGTTATTTTAGGTTTAATTATGATTGTTATTTGGCCGCCGATTCAACATGGTCTAAATGTATTCTCTGAAAATATGTTGGGTGCTAATTTAACAATATCTGCGTTTATTTTCGGGTTAATTGAAAGATCGTTAATTCCATTTGGTTTACATCATATATTCTATTCTCCTTTCTGGTTCGAGTTTGGTAGTTATACAACGAATGCTGGAACAATTGTTAAAGGGGACCAAGCTATCTTTATGAACCAAATTAAAGATGGTGTTCAAAACTTAACTGCAGGTACATTTATGACTGGTAAATTCCCGTTCATGATGTTTGGATTACCTGCTGCGGCTCTTGCTATTTACCATGAGGCTCGTCCTGAGAAAAAGGCGATTGTTGGTGGGTTGATGGCTTCAGCAGCATTAACTTCTTTCTTAACAGGTATTACAGAGCCATTAGAATTCTCATTCTTATTCGTAGCTCCAATATTGTTCGGTATTCATGCTGTTTTTGCAGGTTTATCATTTATGACAATGCATTTATTAAATGTAAAAGTAGGTATGACATTCTCTGGTGGTTTAATCGACTATGTATTATTCGGTCTTATTAACCCACAAACAAATGCATGGATTATTATCCCTGTTGGTTTAGTATTTGCTGTAATCTACTATTTCGGTTTCCGTTTTGCAATTCGAAAATTCAACCTGAAAACACCAGGTAGAGAAGATGAATCAGATGAAACAGAAAGCAGTGCTAAAGGTACAACTAGTGATCTTCCGTATGATGTATTAGAAGCGATGGGTGGACAAGAAAATATTGCGCATTTAGATGCATGTATTACGCGTCTTCGTGTATCAGTTAATGATATTAAATCTGTTGATAAAGATCGTCTGAAAAAACTAGGTGCAGCAGGAGTACTGGAAGTTGGAAATAATATTCAAGCAATATTTGGTCCTCGTTCTGAAACGATTAAAGGCCAAATGAGAGATATTATGAGTGGGAAAAGACCACGCCCAACTGCTCAACCATCTATGGATAAAGAAGTGAAAGAGCAAATTGAAGATGTAAACCCAAGTGCATTACAAGGTAATGTAACTGGTGAAGATTCTTTCGTTGCTCCTATCAAAGGGGAGCTAGTAGCTATAACAGATGTACCTGACGCAGTTTTTGCGGGGAAAATGATGGGAGACGGTTTTGCGATTATTCCTTCAGAAGGTACAGTTGTTTCACCTGTTGACGGGAAAATTGTTAACTTATTCCCAACAAAACATGCCCTTGGAATCTTGGCTGATAATGGTCGAGAAATTCTTATTCACTTTGGTATTGATACTGTTAAGTTAAAAGGGGAAGGTTTTGAAACACTTGTTTCGGAAAATGATCAAGTGAAACAAGGACAACCTCTATTGAAAGTAAACCTTGACTATATTAAAGAAAATGCAACTTCAACTATTACGCCTGTTGTATTTACAAATTTAGCTGAGGGTGAATCTGTACAAATTAATAAACTTGGTAATGTGGAACTAAAAGAAGAAGATGTAGTAAAGATTACTAAGTAATTATATATATAGAAGAAACTCGGTCTTTTGATCGGGTTTTTTCTATATATAAGGGGGGGATTGTGGGAAAAAAGCGATTGTTAAACGGAATAATGAGAAGTAAGGTTACTTGGAGTTTAAAGGATTGTAATAACTTGTTAAGTAATACTTAATTTTATCCTACTCTTAAACTTCAGTATGGGGGAAAAAGCACCAACTGATGGAAGTTTCACTTTATTGAAATAATAATTTGGATAGATGATAGATATAGAGGGAATAGCTATATTAACAAAGTTAATTTAAAAAGATATAATTTTATCGTTTTTGTTGACGAAAATGTAAACAGATGTTATTATATAAAAACAGCCTTATGAAAGCTATTGATTACTTTGATTGATAGCAAGAAAGAAAATTATTTTGAAAAAGTAATTGACTTATTCATCAAAGGTTGGTATGATATAAAAGTTGCTTCTGATAGCAACAAACAAATTGCTCTTTGAAAACTGAACAAACAAACGTCAACAATAATCGTTTTATAACGAATGTTATAGAATGACAACAAGTAATAAAAAGCTAGAGTTTAGCAATGAGCTAATCAACT
>NZ_JVDT01000163.1:7159-7255 GCF_001076885.1 Bacillus sp. 522_BSPC | reverse complement strand
CTTTTCCTGTTTTCGGGCTCAGAGACGGGCTCTCTGTTACCTTTCCGCCTTTCTTTTCCTGTTTTCGGGCTCAGAGACGGGCTCTCTGTTACCTTT
>NZ_JVDT01000163.1:0-7059 GCF_001076885.1 Bacillus sp. 522_BSPC | reverse complement strand
CTTTCTTTTCCTGTTTTCGGGCTCAGAGACGGGCTCTCTGTTACCTTTTCGTCTTTCTTTTCCTACTAACAGGCGCAGAGAGCATCCACTTTCACTTGAAAACAAAAAACCAAAACTATTCCTCTTTAAGGGAATAATTTTGGCTCTTATTAATAAAGGTTTATCCTTTTACTCTTTTTAACGAAACTTTCCCCATATTAAGTTTAGAGAAAATGATTGTTAGAATAATTGGTATTACAATTGCAACAACCATCGCGATTGCGAAGGTAACCATATATTTCGGTTGAATTGATAGAAATCCTGGTATTCCACCTACTCCAATAGAGTTTGCCATTACACCTGATCCAACAGAGATAATGGCGGCAAATAAAGACCCAATCATTGCGGCTAGAAATGGGAAGCCGTATTTTAAGTTTATACCAAACATGGCAGGCTCTGTTACTCCTAAGTAACAAGAGATTGTTGCTGGAATGGATACTTGTTTTTCTTCTTCGTCTTTTCTATTTAAATAAATCATCGCAAGTACCGCTGATCCTTGTGCAATATTGGATAATGCAATCATTGGCCATAGATTTGTTCCACCAAATTCACTCATTAATTGTAAATCAATTGCATTCGTCATATGATGTAATCCTGTAATGACAAGTGGTGCATAAGCAAAACCAAATACTGCTGCAAATAACCAGCCTAAAGTAGAGGTTAATCCAGAGTATACAACATCTGAAATGACTGAACCTATCTTCCATCCGATTGGACCTAGTACGGTATGGGCAATTAAAACAGTAGGCACTAATGCAAAGAATGGTACAACAATCATCGAAATGGCATTTGGCACTATTTTACGCAAACGTAACTCTAGGAAAGAAAGTAATAAACCCGCTAAAATAGCTGGAATCACTTGCGCTTGATAACCAATCATGTCAACTTGAGCAAAACCAAAATCCCAAAATGGAATTTCTTCTGCAGAAGCTACCGAATAAGCATTTAATAATTGCGGGGATACTAATGTAATCCCTAATACAATCCCAAGAATTGGAGTAGCTCCCATTTTTCTTGCCACTGCCCACGTAATCCCTACAGGCAGGAAGTGAAATATTGCTTCCCCTATTAACCATAAGAAACTATTTGTTCCCGCCCAAAATTGTGAAACCTCTACTAAAGTTTTTGTTCCGTCTTCTACTAATTTGATTTCTCCAATTACGTTTCGGAAACCAAGAATTAATCCCCCAACTACGATAGCTGGGATTAGAGGGGTAAAAATATCCGCTAAATGGGCTATCATTCTTTGCAGAAAGTTCATGTTTTGTTTTGCCGCTACTTTTGCCTCATCCTTTGATGTATCACTCACTCCTGCAATAGCAATAAATTCATTGTAAAAAGATGAGACTTCATTTCCGATAATGACCTGAAACTGCCCTGCTTGCGTAAATGTTCCCTTTACAAGCTTTATTTTTTCAATGCTGTCTATATCAGCCTTAGATGAATCGTTTAAAACAAAGCGCATTCTTGTTGCACAATGTGTCACAACAGAAATGTTTTCGCTTCCACCAACGTGTTCAAGAAGTTCTTTTGCCTGTTCTGTGTATTTCCCCATCATTCTTTCCTCCTTTTTTCCTTTTCTCCCATGTATTTATCAATCATTTATAATTCCTATTGCATACCTAAAACCTGTATATACAAGTTTTTGATTACGTTTTCATTATAGTTGTATATACAGGAGGTGTCAATATAATAAAAAATAAATATTTTGAAACAGAAAAAGATAGGAAACTAGTGCGCAAAAAAAAAACAGACCTCTACAATTTATTCCCTACAAAAAGATAAAATGCTATTGTAATAAATAAATGTATAGATCTGCTTATTTATAACTCACAGTAATAGTGCCAGAGAAATTCCCACAATTAACATCACACTAATATAAAGATAATCATATAAAGTGATAAACGTTTTTTGAAAATACGTTCGATCCCTTTCCCCTGTAAATCCTCTTACCTCCATCGCCATTGCCATTTGCTCTGAACGACGTATAGCTTGTGTCAACAAAGGAACCGCATAACGGAAGAAGGCTTTCCATGTTCCGCTATGTTTATACCCTCGAACCCGATGTGCTTCTTTCAATTGTGCTAAATCAGATTGAAACATGGGAATACAGCGAAATCCTGCCAGCATTCCATATGCCCATTTCGGAGACAATTTCCATTGATGGATAAGACTCATCATTAATTCATATAAATTAGTCGTTGTAGTAAAAAGCAGGCCAATTGTAACGAAGGCAAGCATGCGCATAGAAATAAGGAAGCCACTTCTTATACTTTCTTCTGTTACTTGAAACCATGCCCACTTCCAAACAACTGTTTCTCCTTTTCCAAATGCTGCCAACATCCAAAATGTAAGTACAAAAAAGACGGAATAAGGAAGAAGCACTTTAACAAGAAATTTCCCCTTCCATCCTCCTAGCATTAAACCAAGTAACATCACATATATCCAGATTGCTAATGTAGAAAATGCGCTTTGAATCGTCATTAAGATAACCATTAACAAAATATGTGTCATTAATTTTATCGCTGGATTAAGATGTGATAGGTAAGACTCGTTGCTTTTGATTGTCTCCAGCCTCCTTTAAATCTGCGATTAATTGATAATGAAGAGGAGGTACAACAGCTAGCTCTTTACAAAGCTCTTGATTGGAAAAAAGAAGATATGGATGGTCAGAAAAAGCAATATTCTTCTGATGTAGGACTACAACCTTATCTGCATATTGATCGACAATATCCATATCATGTGTAACCATTATAATAGAAGTTCCTTCCTTCTTTCTTTTTTCAAGAACCTGTAATAAATCATGAGAAGATTTCGCATCTTGCCCAAAGGTAGGTTCATCTAATAAAAGAATATCTTGATCTAATAACAGCATGGTCGCTACACTCAATCTTCTTTTCTGTCCAAAGCTAAGGCTAAAAGGATGCTGATTTTGAAATGGCTCTAAACCAAATTCCTTCAAAAGCTCTATAGTTCGCTGATTAATATCCGCTTCCTTCCATTGATACTGCATACCAGAAAACGAAATTTCATCAAAGACCGTTTGATTAATAAATTGAAGCTCCGGATTTTGGAATACAAAGCCTAAGTGCTGATATAAGTCTCTTTCTCTCCACTTTTTCAAGGCCTTTCCATGAAAGTGAATATCTCCCTTTTTGCTCTTTTTCAAATGAGCAAGGATCTTTAAGAAAGTACTTTTACCTGCCCCATTGTTCCCAATTACCGCAATCCATTCTCCTTTATTCACGGTTAAATCTATGTTTTCTAGAATGGTTTCTTTATTATAAGCAGCTTCTAAATGCTTCACTTCAAGAAGCGGATCGTCAAGCCCTCCAGACTTTTCTATGCCATTTTGGCTTTCATACTTATTGATTAGTTCTAATCTCCTTGGATGACTTTCATTTTGAATGAATTCCTCCCACTTACAAGGGTAGACTTGGGGAATCCAAATTCCAGCTTCTCGCATCTCCTCTTTGTACTGTCTAAGGACCATTTCAGGTTTCCCATCAGCAATTATCTGCCCATTTTTATTCAAGAGAATAACACGATCCATCCATTCTATACATCCATCTAAAACATGTTCGACCATCACCATCGTTTGACCAGTTCTAGCTGCTGTATTTTTTATCACTTCAAAAACTTCTTTTCTGCCAGAAGGATCAAGCTGCGCAGTGGGTTCATCCAAAAAGAGTACTTCTGGCTCTAATGCTAATAGACAAGCTAGCGCTAACCGTTGCTTCATTCCTCCTGAAAGGTTTGCAATAGGGGTATGTGGCTCTATCATTAATCCTACTGTTTCAAGCACCTCAAAGATTATCCCATCCATTTGTTCCCTAGGCACTTTTCTATTTTCCAAACTAAAGGCAATTTCTTCATCTACATGCTGCATACAAAACTGTGTATCAGGATTTTGGAAAAGGACACCTGCCCTTTTCCTTCTAATTACTTCTCCTGACACATAGGCTTCTATATGTTCCGGAATAATGCCAGCTAAAACAGATATAATAGTAGATTTCCCACTGCCACTCGGACCGAGAATTAATACCTTTTCTCCTTGATTAATATGCAGTGTAACTTTTTTGAGGACAGGCTCCTTGTCCTCAAAAAAGCGCACAGATAGATGATTACATCCTAACAATGAACTCATCATTATTCTCCTTCTTCCGATTCGATCTACAAATAGCATATCCATTCAGGACACCTGTTTTACCAAGCCCCTCCACAATTGCTTTGGCTAATAATCCTCCTAAAAGAAGACCACTAATTACCTGTATAATAAAGGTTAGAATGAGTGTCGTCGTCGTATAATAGGAAAAACCATTCGCAATAATGCTATATAACATGCTTCCACAAGCTGCGAGTGCCCCTGACAGCATTAAGACTGAAACATGGTATTTTTTATAGCGGAAGACTGCAAAAGCTATTTCCGCTCCAATTCCTTGAAATACGCCTATTAATAATGCGGATAAACCAAAATGGCTGCCAATTAAAAGCTCTACTGATGCTGCAACTACTTCTGCTATTAAGGCCGCACCTGGTTTCTGTATAATATAGGCAACGATTGGACTCGCAATAACCCATATTCCGAACATAAAGTTAGCTCCAACTGGCCCGACAAGTGCGGAAATTGGGAGCCATAAAGTGGACCATCCCATATAAAGAACCCCACATGCTACGGCAATTACAACTAATAAGACTACCTCTTTAATTTTCCAGTTCATACAATCACCTCAAAGGTTTTCACTGGCCACTCTTCTAGATGATAAGCCATATCCCAAAACTTATATTCTAGTTGACAGCTTAATAGAAAATACTCCATTAGCTTGCCTTTCTGTTCTTCATTAAGCGTTTCAGCAAGTTCATCTAATCGCTGACAAAGAGGTGTTGTGACAGTCATAGGACCATCACCATAGAAATGGATCCAGTCATAAAAAGGATGGGTACTATCTGGATTTACCTTTTCTAAAAGCCTTTTCCCGATTTCTACATAAGTCCATGGACAAGGCAAAAGAGCTGCTATAATATCCGCTATGCCGCCTTGATGGGCAACCGTTAGCATATGTCGGATATAATGGTGAGCAGAAGGAGCTACCGGAAACCCTTGTAGGTCCTCGTATTTAACACCTGCTACTTCACAAAAATTATTATGCGGATGTGTTTCACTATGTAGCACAAAGGAAATTTGGTTATTAAATAGCTCTATATCCTTTCTGTTCGTGCTTTTTGAAATCGCCAATCCGTAAATCTTCATAAAGGCATTTAAATATTCAAAGTCTTGTTTCACATAATGAATGAGCTGTTCTTTCTTTAAATCCCCCTTGCCAATCCCTTGAACAAATGGATGTTCAAAAATTGCCTGAAAGATTGGTTCAGCTTGCTTGCGTAATTCTTGTGAAAAACTCACTTGATTTCCTCCTTCTTTTGGTCCTAGAAGACCTACATTAAGATTTTTAATGAAAAGGAAAACATGGAGCAACTTTGCAATGCTAAAAAGCCACTCCAAAAAATGGAGTGGCTTTATCATGAATAAAATAACAGTATTATTCTAGGCCGACTCCACTTTCCTACGCTAGTATGAACTAGATCAGGTTCAAAGGGTCCAAGTATTCTTGTCTCAGCCAAAAAGGCTCCCCCAGTGGATTTTCCTATTCAATTACTTAATACATTACCTAAAACCTCTAATTTTTGTCAATCATTTTCCCTTCATTCTTTTTTAATTATTCTGCTTACCTCATTTGTTAAAAGGGTATATTTTTAAAGTAACTTCTAATATGTGGCTGGGAATTCCTATTATTGAAGAACTTTCACAAAATAGACATATTCATGTGATGTTTTTCACATAATTTAAGTATATAATCACTATATAAACAGTAATAACATTTTACAAAAGAAAGATTTATAAGATACTATGGAGAAAAGTAGCTACAAAGTAATTGTTTAACGAATCTTGTTCTCCATTTGTAATGAAATAGCTTTAAATACTATTAATCTATTAAATTTGAAAAAGGGAGTTGCAAAAGATGAAACAACAAAATATAAATCGTGTCGTTTTAATTGGTACAGGTGCTGTAGGATGTAGCTATGCTTATTCATTAATTAACCAAGGTGTTACAGAAGAACTTGTTTTAATTGATGTAAACAAAAAAAGAGCAGAAGGGGAAGCAATGGATTTAAATCATGGGATCCCATTTGCCCCGGCTCCAACGAAAGTATGGGCAGGCGACTATTCTGACTGTGGAGATGCTGATTTAATTGTTATCACTGCAGGTCTACCTCAAAAGCCAGGAGAAACTCGTTTAGATTTAGTTGCCAAAAACACAAGCATCTTCAAAAGCATTGTGAAAGAAATTACTGCTAGCGGATTTGATGGCATTTATTTAATTGCCACAAACCCAGTTGATATTCTTACTTATGTCGTTTGGAAAGAGTCTGGTCTTCCTAAAGAGCGAGTAATCGGTTCTGGGACTACATTAGATTCTGCCCGTTTCCGTTATATGCTAGGGGAGTATTTCGATGTAGATACACGCAACATTCATGCTGCTATTATCGGTGAGCATGGAGATACAGAGCTACCAGTATGGAGTAGTACAACCATTGGATTAGAAAGCATTGATACAAAGCTAGCTAAAAATGATCAATACTCTCAAAAAGACCTAGATGAACTTTTCATTAATGTCCGCGATGCTGCTTATCATATTATTGAGCGTAAAGGTGCGACTTATTATGGAATCGGAATGTCCCTTGTCCGTATTACCAAAGCGATTCTTGGAAATGAAAATTCTATTTTACCAGTATCTGCATACCTAGATGGAGAGTATGGCCATAAAGATATCTATATTGGTGTTCCTGCTATTATTAATCGTCAAGGAATCCGTGAGGTTCTTGAACTAAAACTAAATGAAAAAGAAGCAGAACAATTTAACCACTCTGTGGAAGTACTTAAACAAACAATGAACTCTGCTTTAAATTAAGTTAGAGAGGCTGGGACATAAACATTTCAGCTAACAATAAATACGAACG
>NZ_JVDT01000162.1:54300-54374 GCF_001076885.1 Bacillus sp. 522_BSPC | reverse complement strand
TTACCTTTTTCTGCTTCTTCTCTTGCTTTTGGGCTCAGAGAACGGTTCTCTATTACCTTTTTCTGCTTCTTCTC
>NZ_JVDT01000162.1:0-54200 GCF_001076885.1 Bacillus sp. 522_BSPC | reverse complement strand
GGGCTCAGAGAACGGTTCTCTATTACCTTTTTCTGCTTCTTCTCTTGCTTTCGGGCTCAGAGAACACTTCTCTGTTACCTTTTTCTGCTCCTTTGGTTTTCATCTGCTTAATGAACACCACTTTTCCCTGCTCTCTCAGATTTTTGGTTTTCATCCACTTATGAATACCTACTTCCTTCTCTAACCCCTCTTATTTTCCAAATGCTAACCAACAAAAATTTCATCATCACCAAAAACGCAATAAAAAGCTTACCGTACTTTTTCATTCGTACGGTAAGCTTCATTTTAAGCTCTATCTTTTAAATTGGAACCACTCAAAATCAAAATTACTACCTGGTAAAAAGACAAAAGTTACTTTTTGTATTCCAGTTATTTTCTCTAAATCAAATACGCGTTCTTCATAGCCAACAGAGTAAAGAAATTCAACCATCTGATTGCTTTCGCCTTCTTGGTTTGCGGAACGTATATGAATGGTGTTTTTTTCAATTGGTGACTTTCCTGAAATAATGAGCTTTGTTGCCCCTGTCTCAGTAAAATCAAATTCTTCAAAAGTTAATGATACATTATTGCCAATTCCTTCTACGCAATTTTCTTTTACTTCAAAGGTATCCCCATAGATGTGGTTACACTCAGACGCATAATTACGTTCAAACGCTTGATTTTTCTTTTCAAAATAAAAACCTTTAATATGGACCTTCTGATGTAAGACAAAGCACAGTGATTTAATTCCACGAAGTCTTTTTGACAATTGGAATGTCTCTTCCTGATAAACATTCCACTTAGATGGCTTTTGATAAATGACATCTGCTAATAGCTCACTGCCCTCTTCATCCGGCATTCCTTCCCAAATTTGGATTGGATACTCTTCATCTGATAAGGAAAAAATCGGCATCGTAATTTTGTCTGATCCATAATTTCCAAAGTCTATTTCTCGAAATCCTACTTGTGTTTCGCCATCCCTACTTGTGGCGACACCTCGTTCATTCCCATTAGTTACTTCGCCTTTGCTGTAGTCATATAAACCAGCTGAGATAAATCCGTACGGATCCTTATAGGCTTTTCCGAGACCAGCTGCCTTAAACTCTAGCTCGGAAATGAGTTTTGTTTTATCTGTACCATTCTTATTTGTACAACGAAGACGAAATTCACCATCTCCTAAAGCACTAACCTTTACTTTATCACCTGCTACTTCCACTTTCGAAATATTCGATTCAATACCAGCATCGTTTACAACACTCCACTCTACTTCTCTATAAGAAGTGTCTGCAGGGATTAGTTTAGCATGAACGAATATGTCTGTTTTAGTTGGGTCGAATAATTGCCCAGATTCACTAATGATTTCAATTTTACGAAGAGGAATTTCTCCTTCTTCTCCCATCACAATTGGTGTATCAGTGTTTTTCATCGTTGCAGATATCCCAACTAATTCATTGTCTTCAGCCGGTTGAGCGTCTATTTCTAGGCATGCACTCTCTAGTCCTTTAGAATTTACCTCTATCTGAATTTTCCCAGGTTCAGTCGTTGCAGCAATTATGGCCATTAGCTTCCCACTAAATAATCTTCTGCTTAAACCTTTGTACTGGTCATAATCCGTACTATCTCCATTATCTAGACCAATCAAACGACCAGCACCTGTTACATTTACATTTACACGATTTGTAGCATTTTCAACTAGGTTTCCATCCTGGTCCTTTGTTGCAATTTCGATAAAAGCAATATCCGTTCCGTTTGCAGTAAGTATTCGCTTATCTGCATTCAAGCAAATTTTCTTCGCATCATCGAAAGAACTTTTCGTATCCGTTGCGATAATATTCCCTTTTTCATCATAGGCAATTGCTGTTAACTGCCCTTTTTCATAAGGAATTTTCCACCAGCCAACCAGCTCTGTTCCCTTTTCATGATCGATAACATGTGTACCAATCTTATTACCATTCAGCTGTAATTCCACTTTAGGTGCGTTTGAGCATACACGAACATCAATCATCTGCCCTTCACTAAAATCCCAATAAGGAAAAAGATGTACCATTGGTTTTTCCCGGTAGTCTGTCCATTCTGCTTGATAAATATAAAAGGAATCCTTCTTAAAAGTAGCTGTATCAATTTGACCAAAATATGCATTTTTCGTATGATAAGGGGTTGGTTCCCCGATATAGTCAAAACCTGTCCAAATAAAGGTTCCTAGGGAAAATACTGCATCTCTGTCTGCTATAATACAAGCTTCCGTTGACTTAGCCCCCCAGCTAGTGGAGCTATTCCCAAGGGCCGAACACTGTTCATCATCATCTGCAAGAATGGATTGTTCATAAGGGAAATGATAAATGCCCCTACTTTGGACAACAGATGCAGTTTCACTACCATATATAATCCAGTCTGGATGCTCTTCATGGTGTTTTTGATAATATTTTTCACCATAATTATAGCCTGCTACTTTTACAATATCTGCACATTTTTGTGCATTTTCCCATGGCATATAATTGGATCCAATCGTCATCCATGCATTTTGCTTCGGATCATATTTATGTACTTCCGCCATTAACTTTCTAGTTAATTCCTGCCCTCGCTCATCTGCATGGGTATCATAAATCTCATTTCCAATGCTCCACATTAATAAACTTGGATGATTTCGATCGCGCTTCACCCAGCTTTTCACATCGATTGGTGCCCATTCCTTAAAGAATCGTGCATAATCATACTTTGTCTTTGGTCTTTCCCACATATCAAAAGCTTCTGAAATAACGAGAAAGCCCATCTCATCAGCCAAGTCCATTAATTCCTTTGCAGGCATATTATGGGCTGTCCTTATGGCATTCACACCCATTTCTTTCAATATTTCAAACCTTCTCTTTAAAGCTTGTTTATTAAATGCAGCTCCTAACGCTCCCAAATCATGATGTTCGCAAACTCCATTCAGCTTCATCCTTTTGCCATTTAAATGAAAACCTTGCTTTGAATCCAGAATTATATTTCGAAAGCCAATGTTTTGTGTAATAGCTTCTACTGTCTTTAATTCCTGATTGATAATTTGTAATTCTGTTTGAAGCTGATAGAGATTGGGCTCGTCCATGCTCCACAGCAATGGATTATCGACAATGAGCTTTTGCTGATTCAAGACAGAATTTTCCTTACCAAAATCTATCGTTTCAGAGACAGATGCTATTCTTTGATTTTTGAAAAAAATTGAATGGCTAAGCTGCACATCTTGATCAAGTGCTAATTCTGTCTCAACTTCAACATGCCAGCGAGTATCCTCTTGATTCATCGTAATGTATATTCCATCTGTTACAAGATGATTAGTATCTCTTGTTTTAAGCCAAACGTTACGATAAATTCCAGCTCCTGAATACCACCTACTATTGGGGCTTTCATATACAACCTTCACGAGTATGTTATTTTTCCCATCAACCATAGCGGCTGTAATATCATGCTCAAACGAGGAGTAACCATTTTTCCATTCCCCTACAAACTGATTATTTACATACACAGTTGAATCCATATATACGCCATCAAAGCTTAGCAGTACTTGTTCACCTTGTTGCTTAGAATAGAAAAAGCTTTTGCGATACCAGCCAATGCTAGATTCATAGAGATCAAGAGTATTATAAATAAGCCAGTCATGTGGCAAATCAATTGGCACAAAATCTAGGTTTCTACTATCTTCGACTTCTAAACTTGTTTTTGCAAATTCCCATTTATCATTAAAAAGCGTTTTCATATTCATGTAAGGTTGCTCCTTTATCGTTAATTTCCTATACATTTCCCTGCGAGGAAAGGGGTTGTATCAATCGCTAATATTTTTATTACCTTTGAAAAAATGATTTAGTTGCACTTATTGCTTCAAGAGAAAGGATTGAAACCTTCCTCTGCCTACTTTATCTCTGGAATACGCTTAATAGTTGGATCGGTAAAAATATCGTATTCATCCCGACTAGTCGTTGAAAACTCAGAAATGACAGCTCCCTCTTCACTTGCCTGGAACCAATGAAGGGTATTAGGAGGGATTGTGTATTGGTCTCCAGGATTCAATTCTATTTCATGAAAGACGGTGTAATATTCTTTGCTTGCTTCTGGAACAGTTGCTTTTCTATTCACTGTCTCTTCTCCTTCCACATACAAATATACTTTCCCGAATCTGCATCGAAAGGTTTCTGTTTTTCCTACAATATTATTGATTGGTGGATGTTTATGCTCTGGACAAGTTTGATTTGGAAATAACACTAGTTCCTTCGCACAATAATGATCATTATTGATATACGTAATCAGCTGTAATCCTTGTGTATCTAATTGATCTAATCCAAAGTCCGCTACCTCTACTGCTTCTTGCTCTGATTCACTTAAGATAATTCCTGCCTGATTTAAGAATTCGAGGGTACGCTTTTGTACTTCTTGATAGATCGTGTTAGTCAACATATTAAGCATCCTTTCCAAAAAGATTGTTATGGACATCATAAATTGCAAAAGCTGTTACTTCTGTTGGTATTCTATTCAGTTAAAAAAAGTCCCTTTATATGGGCAGAAGATATGGTAGCTGAGCCATTGATGGCTACATTAATCATCCATGCGCGGCTCCTTTCTATTTCATTTTATTTGCGACCTTAATGAATAATACAAATTTTATTGAAGGAAACTAGAATTGCCTAATTGGAAATGAGACGAAACTATTTTTAGTAATATCTAGATGGAAATAAAAATACTAAACTAGTATAAGAGAGGAAAATATCAAAGAATTGCTTAATTATTTCATGGTTATTTTTTCTGAAACATCTGTATACACTTTTTGATAACGATTACATATTTCTGTAAAATTTTTACTTATTATACAGAAATATAAATTAGTACTTTCAAATCTTTATTATAAGAAGAAAATTCTTTCTTTTCAAGATAAAATTGTAAACCTTTTCTTTTTAAATCAAAAAAGATGGCTCTTACGCATCCTTTCAGATACATTAGAGCCATCTTTTTTGATTCCTTATGCCGGATTTACTTCTAGTTCTACTTTAATTTTGATATCTTTTCCTACTAGTACGCCACCTGATTCAAGTACTGCATTCCAAGTAAGACCGAATTCTTCACGGTTGATTTTTGTTTCTGCTTCGAAACCGTAAACTTCTACGCCCCATGGATTTGTGCCTTTTCCGCCGAATTCTACATCAAATGTAACCGGCTTAGTAACATCCTTGATCGTTAAATCACCTGTTACTTTATAGTCATCGCCATCTTTTGTAATTGATGTTGATTTAAAATCAATTGTTGGATATTTCTCTGTATCGAAGAAATCACCTGATTTTAAATGATTATCGCGATCTTCGCTATGTGTATTAATGCTTGCTACATCAAACTTGAATGCAACGCTAGCTGTTGTTAAATCTGTTAAATCAGCAGCTTCAACGTCTGCAGTGTAAGAATCAAATTGCCCCTTTACTTTTGAAACCATCATATGTTTTACTTCGAATCCTACGCTTGAATGTGATTGATCAACTGTCCATTTTGCCATTTTAAAATTCCTCCCATTTTCCTTTTGTTTTTTTACTTTGAATTCAAGATATTTATTATAAAATTAGTCTCCCTTGATCTTTCTAGAAAATTTCAAGGCAAACTGATTAGAGATTGCTATTGATAATTTACTTTGAAATAAGTTATCTCTAATTAAAGATAATTTTAACACATCTATTTGTTTTGTCTATACTTTGCTGAAAAAATTTTAAAAAAATTTATGGAGAAATTATTCCCATCGTAAATTCCTTCTCCAAAAGGCTTGCTGTGCTTTTCCATTTCATTATGTACAGGGAAGGTGTTCTCTACTTTTACTGAATTTCTTTTGTCATTCAAACTATAAAAATAGTCCTTTTGTTAAAGTAACTAACACTTAACAAAAGGACTATTTCATTTGAAAATGTATTATTATGCTTTAGAATACTTCATCATTCTAAATACAAGGAACCCAATCCCTGCTACTAATAAAATACCACCAACCAAAAGCATTGTGTACATACTTGTAGCTGTATTTGGAAGAGCATTTCCTTCAGAAGAATTGGACACTGTTTCTTTAGAGCCTTGATTATCATTAACATCCTGCTCTAATTCCGTATCATTTTCAATACCAGCATTATCTCCAATATCTGTATTATCATCATCCGTTTCTGAACCTGTTGCATCTGTTGGATTATCTGTATCGCTACTATCGTCTTCATTCCCACCAGTTTCAGGATTTTCTACTTCTGGTTCCTCTGGTGTAACTTCTTCCTCTTCATCCCCAGGTGTTTCTGGATCTGTCCCAAGCAAATCAGTAATTCGTCCTTCTAGAACAGGGTCGACCACTCCACCTAAATCCTCGACCATATATTTACGAAGCTGTTCCCAATCAATTTCACCAATATCTTGCACTCTACCCTCTTGATATGCTTTAGCGAATACGTCAAATCCATCTCCGCCTTTAGCAGTAAAGTTATTTGTTGTTACAAGATATTTCTGATTTGCTTGGATCTCTTGATATTCTCCATTTACTTTTACATACATGGATATAACACGAGATCCAGACTCTTTTGTACTATCATACGTAAATTTCATGCCAGCTACATGGAGGAAACCACCGCTTTCTGCTGGTGCTTGACTTACACTATGTTCAAGAATTTGCTTTATTTCCTCACCAGATAGTTCTACAACTACTGGGTCATTTCCAAAAGGAAGCACAGAAATGATTTCTCCAATTGTAATGGGACCTTCCTCAATTGCCGCACGGATTCCGCCACCATTTTGGAATGCAATAACGGTTTCTGGATATCTTTCTTTTGCTTTGGCAAGCATTGCATCTGTCACAAGATTTCCTAATTCTGTTTCATTTGCGCGGACACTTACATCACTGTCCGTAAGACGTGGATTTGCTAGAGTTTTCTTAGCAATTGCCCCAGATTCCTGTGTAGAAAGCTCGGTTATTTTTTCTTTATATGGAGCTAAAATAGCTGCAGCTTCTGAATCTTCTTCTTTACTAGCAACATCAATTAGCTGTCCAGCTTGTCCGATAACTACACCATTTCCATCAAATTCCACCTGTAGTTTTCCTAATAATTGCGAATATTGATATGCTTGAACAACAACGGTCGGCTCTTTTTCTGTGCCCTTCTCATCTTTATTTACAACAACTGGCTCGCTTAACTGTGTATGAGAATGTCCTCCAACTACTACATCGATTCCATCGACATATGTAGCTAGCTGTAAATCGTTCCCGAAATCAGGATTGCTATCATAACCAAGATGAGTTACAGCAACAATTTTATTAATTCCCATTTCTTCAAATGCTTGTACAGCTCGTTCAGCCTCTTTAATATAGTTTAAGAATTTTACATTTACAGGACTAGAAATATTTGCTGTATCTTCTGTCGTTAAACCAAAAATCCCAATCTTTTCTCCATTTACTTCTTTCACCATCCCATCAAAAACTTTCCCATCTTCTGGTGAATCAGTAAACTCATTTTTAACAAGCTTATTCATGAATGCATCACTGGAAAAATCTACATTTGTTCCAAGTAGTGGGAATTTGGCTGCAGAAACAAACTCTGATAAGGATTTATGACCATTCTCACTAGATCCTAAATCAAATTCGTGATTTCCAAAAACCATTGCATCCAAATCCATCATATTTAATAGAGCTAAATCTGCTTTTCCATGATATTCATTGAAATACAATGTACCAGAAAAAACATCCCCTGCATTAAAAAGTAGCGCTTCAGGATCTTCTGTACGTACCTCTTTAATTGCTGTCATCATATTTGGTAATAGATCAGCATGTGCATGTGTATCATTCATATGCATAATCGTAAGCTTAAAGCTATCACTATTTTCCTCAGCATATGTACTAGCTGGTAAAACAATGGATACTAAAAGTGCAAGTGTAGTAATAGCGCTTAAAAGAAATGTAAAATGCTTCTTCCCTTTCATCAACCAGTTACCCCCTAATTAGTTCTGTTGACCGTAAATGGAGCTAATCGAATCACCATTCTATTTGTCAACTATTCTCCCTTATTGTAGAAACTCTCTATTAATCTACTATTAAGTGTTTGTAAAAAACAAAAAATATTTTCCCTTTAAATGACACCCCCTAATCCTTCTATCAACAACTGTGAAAATTTAATACATATAAATAGTAGTTTTCATTAACTAGTATAAAAAATTATTAAATCATTATCTATGCATTAAATAGACTTTTCTGAAAATGAATAAAAAGGCCCTGCTTTAAATCATTAAATTAAATCAACAGGACAAAAAAAGAGTGAAACTATTTATACTAATCTTTTCCGTAAAAAAAAGATTACTAGTTGATAGGTTCACTCTATTATTTATTTAGTTTTGTCCAAGGATTAAAACTCTCTAGCGAATACATCGACATGATCAGACAATTCTACCTTTAACTAAAAAAATAGGCACCAACAAAGTTGATACCTACTTTTTTTATTAACAGAATGAATCCTTTGATTTTGGTACAGAGAGTCCAAATAATGGGCGGAGGTATAAGGCTACGAACGTTCCAGCTAATGCTAGAATACCCCAAACATAACCATGTACGCTGAATGATGCGATACCGCCAAAATACGCACCAACGTTACAGCCAAATGCTAAACGTGAGCCATATCCCATTAGTAAACCACCAATAATCGATGCAAGCACATTTCCAAGTGTCACTTTTGAAAATTTAAATAATCCACCTGCAGCTGATGCTAAAAAGGCACCAAGGATTACTCCAAAATTAAGGATTGTAGTTGAATCTGCAAAAATAGATGCTTCTAGAGCTTGTGCATTTCCTTGCCAGAATCCCCAGCTTGCTACATCCATTCCAAAGAATTGCGCTACTTTTGAACCCCATAAAGCAAATGCAGACGTAATTCCCCATGGTGTGCCACGAGTCATTAATGTTAATGCGTTAAGTACAGCTAACACGATTGCTGCTGCAAATAATGGCCAAGAACCGCGGAAAATACGTTTCCAGCCTGTTGTTGTTGGCAGTGGGGCCATTTTTGGTGCTTTTCTTTTTCTTTCCACAACCAATGTAATCCATGCAATGAATCCAAATAAGATAATAGATACAAGCCAAGCTCCACCATAGCCAAGACCTGTTGATGTTGCTAATGAAATCGGTGCAAAAGATGGTAGATCTTCTGTCCAAAAAGACAGATGAGCTGCCCCAATCGTTGAACCAATAATAAAGAATAATAGTGTTACGAACGCAACAGAACGTCCCCCACCTACTGCATACAAGGTACCGGATGCACATCCGCCACCAAGCTGCATACCAATACCAAACATGAAGGCACCGACAACAAGACTCACACCAACTGGTGATACATAACCTGTTGCTCCAGTTCCAAAGAATGAAATGCCGTATGCTAAGATTGGTGCAAATAACGATACTGCCACTGCTAGCATTAACATATGTGCACGCAATGCTTGCCCATTACCAACTGATGCAAGTCTGCGAAATGCTGATGTGAAACCAAAACGAGCATGAAACAATGTATAACCAAGTAAAAGACCTAAAATTAATAATATAGGCTGCATACTCTTTTGTGTCATTATTAAGTAGACTAATAGAATTGCTGCAACAATAAGTCCACCGATAATTAAAGGCATCTGTGGAGCCTTTAATCCTTTTTGATGTTCAGGTAGACTCTTTGCATTTTGAGTCGATTGAACGTTTGCTGAAGTTGCCACCCCAAAACACCCTTTCCCCATTTATATAGTCGGAATTACTTTTTTTATCATAAAGTTATTTTAAGGTAGTGTCAATATAAAAATCCTCCTTTTTTTATTTTTATAAAAATAAAGCCTTTTCATCCATATAAAAAACCAGAAGTCATTACTCCTGGTTTTTCCTATTATTCTTTTTTCATTATTGATTTCCTTTTTTAACCCATTCTGCAACTGTAACAGTACGTTTTGCTTGGTGTTTTACAGCTCCTTGAACGTCTTCAATCATTTTACCGTCTTGTCCAACTGTTACACTTGTTCCATATGGATTTCCACCTGCTCCGAAAAGAACTGGATCTGTGTAACCTGGAGTAGCAATAATCGCACCCCAATGCATCATAGAAGTATATAGAGACAATAATGTTGCTTCTTGACCACCATGTGGATTTTGCGCAGAAGTCATCGCACTCACTACTTTGTTAACCGTTTTTCCTGTTGCCCATAATCCACCTTGTAAATCAATGAATTGCTTCATTTGAGATGGCATTGTGCCAAATCGTGTAGGAACGCTGAAAATAATGGCATCTGCCCATTCAATATCTTCTGATGATGCAACAGGTACGTCTTTTGTTGCGTCTACTGTTGCTTTCCATACTTCATTGCTGTCGATAACAGATTGTGGAGCTAATTCTTGTACTTTTACTACCTTCACTTCTGCTCCTGCTTCTTTTGCTCCTTCTGCTGCCCATTGTGCTAGTTGATAGTTTGTTCCACCCATACTATAAAAAACGACTGCTACTTTAACATTTGACATACTTTCCATCTCCTTTGATTTTCCGAATAATTTATTTAATATCCCCATAAGTACACCTGCTTTTATTTAGTAAAGGAAACTTATAAGAACCACCTCCATTGAAAGGATATTTCAATGTTAGCTGTTCTTCTTATTCCCTATTATATGAAATTTATGATTATTTTTTTCTTTTAACTAGATTAGATTAGCTATTAATAAATGTAGCATACCATTTAGCAGCTGCTTCTACTTCTTGTGCTGTTAATTGGTGACCTCTATTTTCCCAATGCATTTCTACATTAGCGTTGGCAGCGGCTAGCAATGATTGTAACTCTGTTGATTCTTCTGGTGAACAAATTGGATCATTTGTTCCTGCTGCAATAAATACTCCTTTTCCTGTTAAATCAGGAAGAGTAATTCCTCTTCTCGGAACCATTGGATGATGAAGAATGGCTGCTTTTAATGCATCCTGATAATGGAATAATAAGCTTGCTGCAATATTAGCACCATTAGAATAACCAATTGCAATAACATTGGCTCTGTCAAATTCATATTTTTCGGCAGCTTCATCCAGAAATTCATTTAATTCTTTTGTGCGAAAAATCAAATCCTCTTCATCAAAGATACCTTCTGCTAAACGCTTAAAGAAACGTGGCATGCCGTTTTCTAAAATATTTCCGCGGACACTTAGCACGGAAGCACCATCATCAATCATCCCAGCAAGAGGCAATAAATCTAATTCTGTTCCCCCTGTACCATGCAACATCAATAATGTTGGCTTTTGTGGATCTTTTCCTTTATTGAAAATATGTTTCATTCTTTCTCCTCCTCTAGAATTTTAACTTGTACATTAGGCAAAGAAGCTGTAAGCTCTTCTCTTTTTTCCTCTAGCCAATCAGGTAGCATAAGCTTCTCCCCTAGATTGCTTAATGGCTCGTCTACAGCAAATCCAGGTCCATCTGTAGCTATTTCAAAGAGTATGCCTCCCTCTTCATGAAAATATAATGCTTTAAAATAGTTTCGGTCTTTAAGCTCAGTTGGATAATACCCCTTTTCTACTAGAAGAGCCCTCCATTGCTGAAGCTCTTGTTCATCTTTTGCACGCCAAGCAATATGATGGATCGTGCCTGCTCCCATGAGACCGCGAACGGTTGGTGATAATCTGATATCAATCATATTACCTATATGTGATTCAGATGAAAAACGCAGATACTCAGCGTCTTCTCCAACACATGTAAAACCTAATATATTTTCAAGCACTTCTGCAGTTTTATTTGGTTGAGCAGAATGTAACGTTGCCCCGCCAAATCCCTTAATTGCAACAGAGGAATGAATATCGCCGATTTTCCAATTATTTAGTGGACCTTCCTTTCGTTCAACTAATTCGATAAGAAGACCATCTGGATCAGCAAACTGCAAATACTTTTCGCCGAATCTACTGTAATTCTCCACTTTCACTCCAAAATGTTGAAGTCGACTTTCCCAAAAACCACTAGAACCAACTGGTATAACATAGCTTGTAACACCAACTTGCCCTGTGCCAATTCTGCCCTTCAACTGTTTTTCCCATGGAAAGAAGGTGATGACAGTGCCTGGATTGCCAGTTTCATTCCCAAAATATAGATGGTACACTTCTGGTCGATCAAAATTAATTGTTTTTTTCACTAATCTTAATCCAAGAATACTTGCATAAAAATCAATATTTCTTTGTCCATCATTCACCATAGCTGTAATGTGATGAATCCCTGCTGATATTAGCAACCCTATCCTCTCCATTCAAAGAAATTATTTTGGTCTTTCTTTTGTGAAGATTTCTCCAATTTTTGCATAATCATTTCCTGCTAATCTGCTGACAGCACCTAATCCTCTTGGATCAATTCTACCGTCCTCGTAAATTTCTTCCTCGATATGGTATTGCACCACTCTTCCGATAAGAAAATCACAGCCAGGCTGGGCATTTTTATCTCCCAATTCTAATGCGTGCTCTAGCACGCATTCCAAACGAATTTTTGCTTCTTTGATGCCAGGCACATTGATTTTTCTGCTTTCCATTGGTGTTAGGCTAGCCAATTCTATCTCACTTTCAGTTGGTGAAAGGGATGCTGCCGTTTGATTGATCTGTCCGACATTTTGGTCATCCACAATATGAATAACAAATTCCTTTTTGTTTACTATATTTCTCGCAGTATCCTTCTGTTTTCCATTAGAGCGTTGAATAGATACTGACACCATAGGAGGTTGAGAAGACACAATATTAAAGTAGCTAAAAGGAGCTCCATTTAAAACGCCCTCTTCTGATAAGCTAGTAACAAAGGCAATTGGCCTTGGAATGATGCTTCCGATTAAAAATTTATAATTATCTCTTTCTGAAATCGTATTCGGATCTATGGCACGCATTAAAGAATCATCCTTTACAAAGTTAATCGAGATTTCTTACTTCAACTGGTATTAATCTTCGTTCTAACTGTTCTCTATATTGCTCATATTGACTTGGCAGCATTAAATTTTCTCCCATTGTTTCTTGAGATTCATCAATTGCAAATCCTGGAGGGTCTGTTGCAATTTCAAAAAGAATTTCCCCATGCTCTCTAAAATAGATTGCATTAAAATAATTTCGGTCTTGAACTGGTGTAACTTGATATCCATTTGCCGAAACATGTTTTTGCCAATCTAATTGATCCTCATCATCCACTGCTCTAAAGGCAATATGGTGCACGGTTCCAACACCCATCGAGCCACTTCTACCTGCTGTTGTTTTAAGATCAATCACATTTCCAATATCGCTGAAAGAACGAAATCTAATATATTCTCCTTCTTCTCCAACCTTTTCAAATCCCATTACCTTTTCTAAAACTTCCGCTGTCTTATCTGGTTGCTTGGATAAAAGAGTAGCACCGCCAAACCCTTTAATTGCGTACTCAGGCATTATCTCGCCAAACTGCCAGCTATTGTTTTTCCCTTCTTCTCTTCCCACAATTTCTAGCAATAATCCATGAGGATCCGTAAACGCTAAATATTCTTCTCCGAAACGCTCTGTTTTGGTAAAAGGAATAGCAAACTTTTCTAATCGATTTTCCCAAAATGGAAGTGCGCCTTTTGGAACAACATAAGAGGTTACTCCAACTTGGCCATCTCCAATTACCCCTTGGCGTGCACCAACCCATGGGAAGAAAGTAATTATCGTTCCAGGGTTTCCTCCTTCATCTCCAAAATATAAATGATAGGTTCCTGGGTCATCAAAGTTTACGGTTTGTTTTACTAAACGTAAGCCCAGTACTCCTGCATAAAAATCGACATTTTCTTGTGGATGGCCTACGATTGCTGTAATATGGTGAATTCCACTTGTTTTTTTCGTCATTTCAATTCACTCCCATTCTTTTATTTATTCTTCTTTATTCTTAATATTAGATAATAGATGAAAAATCATTTGTGCGTTTTTTATAAAATGTAATTATTAATATGAATTAAAGTATTATTAATTCGAGATATTAATTTAAAAAAATTACATGCTTTGTGCATGGAGACCTAATTTTTTTAGCTGTTCAATCAGCAATTCTTTTTCTTTTATTTCCAGTCCGCCACATATCTCTCTCATTGCTGCCTTATGCTTTGGAAAGACTTTGTCCATCAGTTCCGTTCCTTCTTCGGTAATAACTGCATATGTTATTCGGCGATCTTTAGGACATGGCTTTCTTCTTATTAATTTTTTATTCTCTAATTTATCAACAACATAAGTAATACTACTACTTGCAATCAGTACCTTCTCACCAATCTTTTGAATAGGCTGATCTCCTTTGCTGTAAATTAATTCAAGAACAGAAAACTCTGTAGGATTTAATCCAAGACATTTTATATCTTCTTCTACTCGTTTCTTAATCGATTGCAAAGCTCTCGATAAGACGACAAATACCTTTAAAGATAAATCTTCATCATATGTTAATAATTCTTTATTATCCATGATAATCTCCCTTTCAATTATCTTGAATTCGAGATAATTATATAATACACTCTTTATGCCTGTCAACTGGTTTCTGATAAACTTACAATAAATCGGCTTCAAATTCCAAAAAGGTTTCATACTTGCTTATTCACACCACACCCTTTTTCGTCTATCTACTGGTGGATAGACGAAAATAGAATGCAAGAGTCGTAAAAGCGGCGGATACTATCTTGCTTTGGACCATATATTTGTTTTTTGGATCATATCCTTCTTCCTTTGGACCATATATTTGTTTTTTGGATCATATCTCCCTTACTTTGGACCATATATTTGTTTTTTGGATCATATCTCCCTTGCTTTGGACCATATATTCGTTTTTGGATCATATCTCCCTTGCTTTTGGACCATATATTTGTTTTTTAGATCATATCCTTCTTCCTTTGGATCATATATTTGTTTTTTGGATCATATCGCCCTCCCTTTGGATCATATATTTGTTTTTTAGATCATAACCCACCTATTTTAGAACATATGGTTCAATCCTGGATCAAATTATATATATATCAAAGTACAAAATATGCCAACACTAGGCTTTAACTAACAGCTAAACTAAAATACAAAAAAACAGGTGGAATTGCTTCCGCCTGTTTAACTCATTTTGCTAAGTATTAAGACTTCTTTTGTTTTTTTCGAGAAGAATCTGCCTTCGTTCTCCCCGTTTCCTTTGTAGTTGTCCCTTGGCCTTCAGGTTGTGTCGAGCCTAAGCCAATTGTTGATGGATCTGCTTTTCTGTTTGGCATGATAATCACCTCCACTTTCTATTGTTCCTTGAAATAGGGAAGTTATGTAATACCTAATTGTGCTGCACATAAATGCATTAAAAAATACAGTCTTTCATTTAACTTCATATTTACTTATAGTTAATGACACAGGAAAGTAACTGGAGAGGAGTAATTAAATGAAAATAGAAGCACCAAAAATTCCAACTAATTTACCTGCAAGGAATTTTCATGATATTTTATATGAGGAAGACCTAGAGCTAGAAATGTGCCAGATTCAGCATTCCGTTTTTAACGATGAAGTATTAAATAAAGTGCGATTATCAAAAATGGTGCTTAAAAATTGTAAATTTATCAACACTGATTTTTCTGGTATTGAAATGACAGATGTTGTCTTTGAGAACTGTGATTTCTCTAACGCCAAAATGAACATTTCTTCGATACACAAATGTACATTTAGCAATTGCAAATTATTAGGCGTAGATTTTACAGACTCACGGTTTGGTAATGTTCAATTTAATGATTCTTTATTAAATTTAGCGGCATTTGGGAGCTCCAAATTAGAAAAAGTTCGGTTTCTAGACTCACCAGTAGAGTCGTCTGATTTTTACGATTGTATCTTTAAAAAGGTAGAATTTAAAAAATGTATAATGGATGGAGCTAATTTTGAAAGGACTTCTCTTAATGGTGTGGACATTAGTACATCTACTTTCCAATCACTAATGGTATCCCCATCAGATTTAAGAGGCTGCAAGGTTTCTACTTATCAAGCGATTCAATTTTCCGCTTTATTAGGATTGGAAATCATCGACTAATTTAAGACAGAAAAAGCTAGCAAGTCGATTGCTGACTTACTAGCTTTTTTATCCTATTATGGAAGGATTCATGCAAACATTATCCCCAAACCTTCACATAATTCTTCCCTTTTTTCAATGTGCTTATTGGTCCTAGCACACTTCTCTCTTGTCTTAATTCTCCTAAATAATCCGTATCAACAGCTACTTCACTTCCATCCGGATTTTCAAAGTTAGCATCCACAATGCGGACTCTTTCAAGTGTTTGTGTTGTTTGTACCTCGCCAAGAATACTCTCATAGTTCTCTGGAAGTTCAATTGATAGATATACTTCTGTTCCTTCTTCTACTATCTTTAAGCTTGGATTAAAGGTATCTTCTACTAGCTTTTCCTCTTCTCTTTCAAAAGGGCGTGCTCCGTTTAAATAAGCATTACGCTTAATATAAACCGGCTGCTCTACTTTATTAAATGATTCATGGTCGCCTTCTTCTTGATGAACGGTTTCAATATATTCCTCAAGGGAAGCTGTATAGCCATTGTAATGAGATGTACCAACACCTTCTAGCGTCTCATCCCCAACAAAGATATTATTGTAAAAACGATCATCGCCACCATACGTTACAGCAAAACCTGCTACCTCTGTGCTATGTGGAAAATGATATGGCGTCGCACGATCAAGCATTTTGCGGTGGACCATTTTTCCGCGAATTAAATTATTAATGTAAGCTCCACCCTGGGCATGATTATCTAAAGCGTAATCTGCTGTTAAAATATTATGATCTACGATATAAGGACCACTGCTAACTTCTACAAATAAATCACGATTATTACGATAATAAAGATTGCTGCTGACTCTTGTTCCTTGTGTTTGCCAATCTAGCCATGTTCCTAATGAACAATCATGAATGCGATTATGGTGTATTTGGACATCAATCGCAGCATGAAGCTTGATACCAGCAATCTCATGGCCGTAAAACTCTCTCTTTAAGGCAATATTATAAATGTGATTATTATAAATTTCACTAAATACACAGCCTAGGTGCCCAACAATACCATTTTGTCCGCAATCATAGATTATATTATTTCGCACGATGTGGGAGCCAATCTTCTCTTTGCTCCAACCAGCTTGTCTCGCAAGGAAGACAGATTCTAATTGATATTGATAGCCTGGTTTATCTTTTCGCTTCGTACGATAGTTATTTCCAGTTGATCCTTCTTTTCCAAGACTTATGCCACTACATTTGGAATCATGGATGATATTATCTTCAATAATCCATCCTTTACTCCAATGAGGGCCAAGTAAACCTGGCTGATCAGCGGTAGGTGGTGTCCATGGTGTTGCTGCTTGGGCCATCTCGAATCCTTTTACGGTTATATAATTAATGCCAGTTTCTTCAGGATAGAAGCAAGCTTTTCGAACATTTATCTCCACTAACTCTTCATTCGGATTATACGCGTGAAAATTAGCATAAATACTTGTTGAGTCTTCATTTACCTGAGTAAACCAAACATAAGCTGTTTGCTCAGGGTTATGTACAGGAACAACCTTCTTTGTCCAGTGATCTAATACTTCTGTTTGCTTTTGAGGATTTTTAACTTGTTCTAATGTTTCTGCTTCATAAAAAGACCTTCCATTTAGGTATACATCCCCTAGATGTCTACCTGGATTATAGACAATCCAATCGCCAAATATTTCCTCTTTATAGGGATTATACTCTCCAAAAAATGAATTTGGGAGTTCCGTTTTCCAAACAGTACCTTCTACTTGCTGCCAATTTTGAATCTGCTCTGAGCCTTTGATGACTACTTTTTCACCGTCAGCTGCTTGATAGGTAATTCTTCTTGTATTGCTTAATCCCGCATTTTTCGGTTTTACCCATTCACGATATTCCCCTTCATGCACAATAACGGTGTCTCCTGCAACCGCAACTGAAGCTGCCTTGTTTATGGTTAAAAATGGACTTTGTATCGTTCCCTCTCCTAGATCTGAACCATTTTTTGCTACGTGATATTCTACAGCCATTTTTCTTCCTCCTTCATTGTGACTCTGTCCTCATTATAGAAACTTTAAAAAGTTGTTACTATTCAAAATGTAGTATAATTTAAGACAATATTAGTGTTTTTGCATAGGAGGAAAAGAATTGGTTTTTTTTGAAAATCACGGCGTAGAAGAAAAAGAATCCTTTGAAAAATTCACCCTAATGAATTTCAACTTTCCTCTCCACTTTCATCGAGCCTATGAATTAATCATTGTTAACGAAGGGGAACTATTCGTTCGCGTGGATTAAAAAGAGTATTTACTTAAAAAAAATGATGTTGCCTTTATTTTCACGAATCAAATGCATGAATTCAAAACAATCCATCATTCCCATATCAGTGTCATTATTTTTTCACCTGAATTAATAGGACATTTTTTTATGAATTACAAAGGCTTTATTCCTGATAATAATGTCATTCACTTAAAGGAAACACCAAATTTAGACGCAATTGATTCTATTTATCGTCAAAAAAGTTTTCTTTATGATATATGTGGTAATTTAGTAGAGAATACAAAATTAACGCCTGTTGAGTACTCAACAAAAATGAAAGTATTTCATAAAATACTCCTTTATGTGGATAATCATTATAGTCAGGATTGCACATTAAAAGCTGTTGCAAAGCATCTTCAATATGATTACGCTTACCTTTCCAAGCTTTTTGTTCATATTACGAACATGACTTTTACCGAATACCTTACCCAATATCGAATTTCACAGGCTTGTTATCAGTTAAAAAATAGTCAACAGCCGATTGGCGAAATTGCAATGAACTGCGGGTACAATAATTTGCGATCTTTTCATCGGAATTTTAGAAAAATCACTAACTTTTCACCTAGAAAATACAGGGAACTCTCGTAATAATCATGTATATTATGCTAATTTTATGTACATTTTATAGATACAATGCTTAAAGGTGGGATCTCTATGGAAAACGCCTCAAGAAGATTACAAATATTAATGGGCGACACGTTACAAATACTTGATCATATGAAAGTAGATGCTGACAAAGATACGATGCTTCAGCAAGTAAAAAGTGACTTACAAGAACAGAATAGCCAAATGGATAGACTTACAAAATCAGACGAAGAGATCATCAACACTGCGATCTCCATGACACAAAGCCTTGATAGAATAAACAATATAGTCCAACAATTAGAAGCAAGCTTAATGGAGGACTATCAAACATCAACAGGGGGCATTGATGAATATCAACATATGTCCATCGATGAGCAAAGGGAACATCCCGAAAGCTATCATGATAAGATTGATTACTTAAGTGCCGTAAAGATCCGAGAAAATATAAATCGAATGAATGAAGTACTACTCAGCATAAGATCTTAATAATATTTATTATTTGAGGGGGGATTCCAATGCCTTTCGTTATAACTTCACCATGTATGCATGAAAAAGCAGGTGATTGTGTAGATGTTTGTCCTGTTGATTGTATCGCAAAGGGAGAAGATCAATTCTATATTGATCCAGATATTTGTATTGATTGTGGTGCATGTGAAGCAGTATGTCCTGTTTCAGCAATTTATCATGAAGAAGAAGTGCCTCCGGAAGAGCAAGCCTATATTCAGAAGGCAATTGATTTTTACAAAACATATGAAGGATGACAAGAAACAAATCAACTTTATTTTGGTTGATTTGTTTTTTTAAGGGGGAGGATGAATTCTTCTATTAAGCTAAAAATCCAACAAAAAATCTTGCCTAAATACTACTAGGCAAGATTTTTAAGTTTAGGTCAAGCACCTAATCTAACCATATGAAAAGGTTGCGCCTTAAGCTCCCTCTTTTTCCAGATTAGCATCAATTTCTTCTTTTAGCTTTTCCACTTCATCTTCGATTTCAGCTGGAATATATTTTGATTTATTTAGGTACGTTTTGCTTAAAGAATAATCAGGAACTGCTTTAAAAGCATTTGCTAGAAAATAAAAATTCACTTGTGCATCACTGCCAAGGCCAATTGATTCATCAATAATTGATTGATAGTCGCCTTTTTCTAATAAGCTAATAAATTTCTTATCTTCATCTGTTAATTCTTTAGCTTTTGTTTCTTGGTTTGCATTACTCTCTTCTTTTACTACTTCTTCTTTGTTCTCTTCCGCTGCATTTCCACATCCTGCAAGCAAGAATAAGAACGCTACCATAAATAGAGAAAGATATCTCATTTTAAACCTCTCCTTATACGCATATAATATAATTATTATTCCAAAAAACGCTACAATTTATGAAAAACCTATGTAGAAACTTGAAAAAAAATAGAATCATAACATTTCTTAGATTGTTGTGTATTATTAGAAAACTTAGAATATTATTCATCCTCTGCTGAAAAATAAACCGAAGAATCCCTCACAAAGATGCTTGACTGGAACATTTTAGCATACTTATTTTATTATATCAATATATTATGATTTGTTTTTTTATTCTTAAAAATCAATCAATTACTCTATTAAACTAACTATTATTGTCCCAAAAATAAAAAACAGAACTCCTTCATGAAAGGAAGAAGCACTGTTTGTAATCTCAAATACTATAACTTTTGTCCATTTGTAGCAATCACCTGTTTGTACCAGTCAAATGATTTTTTCTTTGTTCTTTCTAATGTACCATTTCCATAATCATCTTGGTCTACATAAATAAAGCCGTATCGTTTAGACATTTCAGAGGTACTTGCAGATATAAGGTCAATACATCCCCAGCTAGTATAGCCGATTAAATCTACACCCTCTTTGATCGCCTCTTTCATCTGCTCAAGATGTGCTCGCATATATGCAATGCGATAGTCATCATTAATAGAGCCATCCTCTTCTACCTTATCGTAAGCACCTAAGCCATTTTCTACGATAAATAAAGGTACTTGATAGCGATCATACATTTTCTTTAACGTAATTCGTAATCCTTTCGGGTCGATTTGCCATCCCCAATCAGATGATTCTAAGTACGGATTTTTAACTCCCGAGAAGAAGTTTCCTTTTTCCTTTAACTTATCTGGTGATCCACTCGCAACCATTGACATATAATAGCTAAATGATAGGAAGTCTACTGTATGCTGTAATAGCAGCTCCTCGTCACCTGGCAACATATCTATTTGAATATCATTTTCCTCAAAGTAGCTTAGCATAAAGCTAGGGTAGTATCCGCGCACTTGAACATCCGTGAAAAATAAATTTTTCTGATCCTCATCTAAAGCGACTAGTACATCATCAGGATTGCACGTTTCTGGATACACTTCCATCCGCGCTAGCATACAGCCAATCTGCGCATCAGGAATAATCTCATGGCATGCCTTTACCGCTCTTGCACTTGCTACAAATTGATGGTGCAATGCTTGATAGATTGCTTGTTCCTTATTCTCTACCTCATCAATTAATATACCGCTTCCAATATAAGGGGAAAGAGTGGAGATATTAATCTCATTAAAAGTTAACCAATATTTCACCTTGTCTTTATAGCGGTTCAAGACTGTTTCTGCATAATGAACAAAGAAATCAACTAAGCTTCGATCCATCCATCCATTGTATTCTTGAACTAAGTTCAGGGGTATTTCATAATGGGATAGCGTCACTAATGGCTCGATTCCATATTTAGCTAACTCGTCAAATACTCTATCATAAAATGCTAAGCCATCTTCATTCGGTTCCAAGTCGTCCCCATTTGGAAAAATACGTGGCCAAGAGATAGACATACGGAATGTTTTAAAACCCATCTCTGCAAAAAGTGCGATATCTTCTTTATAGCGATGATAAAAATCAATTCCGCGACGTTTTGGGAAGTTATCTCCATCTTTACCAGCTAATAACGCTTCCAATTCTGCTTTACTTTTTACATCCATCTCGATATCATTGCTGCGTGCTTCTTTCGGAATGAATGTAACCATATCAAAAATAGATAATCCTTTCCCGCCTTCATTATAAGCACCTTCTAATTGATTGGCAGCTGTAGCTCCACCCCATAAAAACCCTTCAGGAAATCCACTTTTCTTCATTATAATATCCTCCCTTTTCTAATCTCTATAGATAATGATACGCTTACAAAGACAAAAAAACTGGTCTCTTTTAGACCAGTTTCTAAGAAGGATACTGCTTTTGATATTGATAAACAAGGACATCAAATAACCGTAATAGCGTGTAACTACTAACTTCACTATTTTCGATATTCCCACAGTGTAAGACCTCATCAAATTCGCGCTTATGTCGCTCTGAATCCGAAAATGTAATTAATAATTTCTTTCCGTTCGCTGCCTTTATTTTATCATTTATAGACAACTCTTCTATGAGGATATTCCCTTGGATAGAAATCGTAATAATCATGTCCTCCTTTGTTAAATGTTCTAATGTCTCCAGTTGTTTAAAGAAATTTGTATTGCATTCACATAGCTTTCCAAGAAGAAATAATTGTTTTTGAAGCTCCATCGCCTGAATTTGATGTTTTTCAAAGCCTAAAATAACAATCCTTTTAGATTCATGAATTTTTTTTATAATCCGTTCTAGTTGTTCCTTCGGGATACGTTCAATGATCTCCACATTTTCCTTTAGCTTTGATTCAAATAAATCTGCATTCAACTGTTTTTCTCTCTCCTCATACATTCTACCTTGAAAAGCAACACTGTTTCGCAGATTAGAAAAATTGCGAAACCCTATTCGCTTACAAAAACAATTTATGGTAGAAGGGGCAACATTACATCTTTCCGCAGCCACCTCTAAAGAATAGCCTTCAATATCATGGATATTTTCAAGAAAACTATTGGCTATAGAATAATTGATATCTTTTTCTAAAGAATTATTTATGTAAGCTAATAAAGTATAAATCAATTGTTCCAAGTTTCCCACCTCAGGATGATCGTAACATATTTTTGTAGGGATGGTTAGGGATTTGAAAGTTTGATGAGTAATTGTTAGATTCCCACCTTCTAATAAAAATTCAAAATAATTTATTTTGTGTATATCTTATGAATATTCTCATTATATTATTTACTTTTTTTTCTAATTGTACTAAATTTACATTAATATACAAGAAAGGAGGAAATTCGAAATGAAGAAAAAAAACTTTGATATACCTACTCGTTCAAAAAATTGTATTGGAATTAATTGCGGTTAAGTTTAATCATTTTTAAAATTCCCTCACAAATATCTTAGAAACAGTGAGGGAATTTTACTTTTCATCTGATTTACATAAATGATTCACACTTAATCTAAATTACTTATTATCTCGATTTTTTAAAGGAGGAAATATTTAATGTTTATTCCAGAATATAGCATTTATATTAGTGAAGAAAATCACATACTTTTCGATCTATTAACTTTTGATATATTTGAATTAAACGAAGAATTTTATAGTGGTTTCATTAAACTCTATAAAGGTGACTCTTTGAAACTTTTACCTGACATTGAAAAATATATTCAACAAAGGGTTCCTGTGAACAGTACGTTTGATAAATTCACTCCTATCATTGATAATATTAAGCTTAATGTTTCGCATGGCTGTAATTTGAGATGCTCATATTGTTATGCTGGACAGGGGGATTATGGTGATAATAGATTATTTATGAAGGAAGTAATTGCAGAACGAGTAACAGAATTGATAGACAACTATGCTACCAGTATTAAAACTATTACTTTTTTTGGAGGAGAACCGACTCTTAATTCTAAGATGATTAAGTATTTCTGTGAAAAATATCCTCATCTAACTTTTATGATGCAGACTAATGGAACAAATTTATTAAATCCAACCATTATGAATTTAATCTTAAAGTATAATTTTAAAATTACTGTAAGTATAGATGGACCAAAAGAAATTCATGATAAGCATAGAAGAGACATTAAAAACAATCCAACATATGAAAGAATACTAAAGAATGTAAAACAAATCCAAATGAAAAATCCTAATAAAATTCTTTCCATTCAAGCAACTTATACTCCTTCTACTAATAAGCTTTATTCAAAAAAAGAAATTGCTCAAAAAATCTATAGTGATTTTGGTATATCGAATATAGCAGTTAATGATGTATGGGAAGTAGGAACATCTAATAATGTTTATAATATAAGTAAAAAAGAAATTGAAGAAGACTTTGAAGAATTTCTATATGAACAATCTTATTTTATGAGAACTAGCACAGCTGATATATTATCTTATTTCTTTTCGAAAGAAATAGATTGGTTCCACTTTTGTGAAGCTGGTTTGGAGTTACTATCTATCGACCCAAATGGAAATATTTGGCCATGTCATTTATTTGTTAATACTTCTGAAAAAATCACCAATATAGTTAACGAAGATTTAAGTTATGTCTGGAAAAAAATAATGAGTTATCCTCAAATCTTTCATTCCAAAACGAAAGAACGAAAAGAGTGTGAGATATGTATCGCTCGCTTTAGATGTATCTTATGTAAAAGAGTTGATGAAAATCCATATCAAGAGATTCGTTGTAAAAGCAAAAGGCAAGAAACAAAAATGGTATTCGATTTAATTGCAAAACACCACGATAGAATAGATGATATCGTTTCTAAATTAGATAGAATTCATAATATTATTTAATTTAATTTTCCTTAACATAAAAATTCATTTTAAAGAGAAGCAAACTTATAGGAAGGTGACTCAATTGTTAAAAAATATAAATAAAAAATGGATAATCATATTTATCCTTCTACTACCATTGGCTGCATTTGAAAATACCTTTAAAGCCTTTGTTTTTAAAGAAGTTTTCGATTATTTTGAAGCGGCGAATAAACTTCCTCTTGTAAAGTTAATCATCTTTTCCATTAGCGGTTATTTTTTGATTATGATTAGTCAAACATTATATTACTTTACTGTCCATCAGATAGTTTATATGAATATTACAGCTTTAAAACAAAGGATTTTCAAAGTGTTTATTCATTCAGATGATTTACTTCAAGAAAAGAATACCTCATCCTATGTTTCCTTTTTATTAAACGATTTAAAATTGGTTCAAACTAACTATTATGACGCCCTATTAAAAATTATCCTAAACCTAATTATATTTTTAATCTCGATTAGCGCTATTTTTTTTCTTAATAGTACGATGGCTATTCTATTAATAGTAGTATTTATCATTCCTAGTTTAGTCCCACAATTATTAAAAAAAAGAATCGTTGACCAAACAGAAGACTGGACAAATAAAAGTGAAATCTATACTGGGAAAGTGAAGGATGCTTTTACAGGTATAGATATTATTCGAGGCTACGGTATGGAAAAGCGAATGATTGAAGATCATTTAACCTACAATTCTACCGTGGAAAGAAGTTTTGCGACATTAAACAATTGGCGTATACTCTCAGATAATATTGTTGGTTTTTTTGGGATTTGTGGCTTTTTCTTTGTTAATATATATGGAATAATTCTCGCCACTAGGGGAGAGATCACGATTGGAACAGTTCTTGCCATTATTCAGCTTTCTAATACTGTCATTGCTCCAGCACTTGATTCATTGGAGGAGTATAATAAGATATTAACTACAAAAAAAATTCGCGATAGAATACAAAAATTCATAACAAATACACCCGATAAACCTACTAATCATCAAGCAATCCCTTTTAAAGATTCATTAACATGCGAGAGTCTTACCTACAAAATAGGAGATAAAATGATTCTTTCTGATTTAAACCTTGAAATAAAAAAAGGGAAAAAAATTCTTATTACTGGTCCTTCAGGTTCGGGAAAAAGCACCTTATTAAAAATTCTGCAAAAGAGAATTCAAAATTATCAAGGTACGATAAAACTTGATGGTGTTAACTTTCTAGATGTTGATGCCATTTCTTTTTATAAGACAGTATCCATGATTAATCAAAAGCCGTTCTTATTTGATGATACGTTTCGAAATAATATACTACTTGGAGAGAATTACAGTGAAGCAGATATTATGAATGCTTGTTATCGGGCTGGACTATCTGAAGTAATTTTTGATAAAGGGTTAGATTATAATGTTGGAGAAGATGGAAAGAATTTATCTGGTGGACAGAGACAGCGTATCGAAATAGCTCGAGCCTTTTTAAGAAATCGTGAAATCCTCCTTATGGATGAAGCGACATCCTCTTTAGATAGGGAAACAGCAAAAGAAATTGAACAAATAATCTTATATGATAAAGAATTAACGGTTGTATCTGTTTCTCATCATTTGGAAAAAGAAAACTTATCTGTTTATGACGAAATTATTGTTTTGATAGACGGGAATATAGTAGAATTCGGCTCTTTCGAACAACTTATGCACAGACCACATTCCTATGTGCATTTCTTAGCATGATTAGGAAGAAAATCAGAAACAAATATTTAATTAATGAAGGAAAAAGAGAAAGGGCAATAATTTGCTCTTTTTTTATTGATTTTACGAGCCCCCTCATTTGACTACTTGACTTAAACCGTAGTTTAAGTCGTATACTAATTCTGTCGACAATGAATGGAGGTCTCCGAATGAAATATTGTCATATCAGTGATGCATCAGCTAAATTTAATATTCCTGAATCAACGATAAGATATTATGAAAAGCAAGGACTGCTTCCATTAATAGAACGTGATGAAGCTGGAAGGCGGTTATTTTCCGAAAATCAAATGGAACTCCTCGGAACAGTTATCTGTTTAAAGAATACGCATATGCCTATAAAAAAGATTAAACAGTATATTGATTGGATTATAGAAGGAGACAGCACCATTCAGCTACGACTTGCAATGATGGAAAATCACAAACAAGATGTAGTCGCTGAGATATCGTTAATGGAGGAATCCCTAAAAGGAATTGATGTAAAAATTTCACGGTATACGAAAAAGATAGAGGAAAGTATATAGAAAGAAATTTAGTAGCTATATATATAGTATAAAATAATTCGAAAAGAGGAATCCAAATGAAACTCTCAAGCAATACAATTCTAATTACAGGTGGAAGCGCCGGGATCGGATTAGCTTTTGCAGACCGATTTATGAAAGCAGGGAATCAAGTGATTGTTTGTGGTCGCCGAGAAGAGGTACTTCAACAGGCGAAAGAGAAATTCCCTAGCCTTATTACATATGTGAGCGATCTAGCAGTAGAAACTGACCGTATTGCACTATTCGATTGGGTTACAACGAACTATCCAGACGTGAATGTGTTAGTGAACAACGCAGGAATTCAACAACGTTTTAATGTGTTAAAAGCAGACGCTAAGAATGATTGGAGTTATTTCAACAAAGAAATCACCATTAATATGGAAGCTTCTATCCATCTATCTATGTTGTTTGCGCCTTACTTTTCAGAAAAAGAAAATGCGACCATTATTAATGTAACATCAGGCTTAGCCTTTACACCGATGGCAATTGCTCCGATTTATTCAGCAACCAAAGCAGCAATGCATTCTTTTACCATGAGTTTAAGACACCAGCTTTCCGACACTTCTGTGGAAGTAATCGAAGTTGCTCCTCCTGCTGTAAATACAGATTTAGGCGGTGCCGGCTTACATACTAGTGGCGAACCATTAGATGCATTCGCAGATGGAATTTTCCAAGGATTAAAAGAAGGAAAGATGGAGATCGGATATGGTAGTTCTGTCAATCGCTTGAGAATGTCACGTGATGATTCGGATAAGCATGTGGAAAATATGTATAATGCGATGAAGAAGACGATAGAGTAAATCGTATATTACTTTCGCTAGAAAAAAACTCACCGTGTTGGATGAGTTTTTTTCTAGTGAATTAAATTCTATATCCAATCTTCTACTTTCTTCTTTTTCCAATCAAAAACATTACTAAACCAAATAATACCGCTCCAATTATCCAAACCCATATTGGAATGCCATTATCTACTTTCACTTGAGTAGCTTGTGTTTTCTCTACATATTCCGTTACATCTTTGTTATTAATGGTAAAGGGTTTAGCTGTGGATACCTCTTTCCCATCAACTTTCCCTTTTATATTTAATGTATAGTCGCCATCTTCAAGTGTTTCATCATTCCATTGGATTGGATATCTTATTTTTGTCTTAGGGGCCATTTTAAAAGGTCCATATTCCCCTTTAAACAACTCGTTTCCATCCTTATCTGAAACCGAATAAGTACCTGCTATTTTTTCTTGTATTTTTTTTGCATCGTTGCTCATTTCCATAAACACAAAACCAGTTTCGCCACTAAAACCTGCTTCTCCAAATTGGAAGTTATCAGGCACTTCATTTGGTATATTTAGTTGAAGTGCAATGGCATAGACGGTCTCTGTTTTCAAAATAAAATTCGCAGTACCTTCTTCCGCTTCTTGTTGTGTTTCCGTTTCCTCTCCTTGCATTGTAAAAAGAATACCCCCTAAAATATGCTTTCCATCTAATTCTGGAACTGTTAACTCAATGGGTACCTCCACAGATGTTGATGGAGGTACCTTTACAGTCTCTTCTACTTTAATAAATTCAGCCAATCGAACAGCATCCTCCAAAAGAACGGTATCGGTAGAGTATAGCTCATCCTCATAGAGCATTCCACCATTTGGATTAGTATAAGCATTTGCTGGCTTAATACTTATCGTTACCTCTTTGTCCTCATTGTTGGTAATGCGCACTTGAAGTGTTTGTACTTCGCTCGAATTTACAGACAAATCAAAGTACCCTTTTGTTTGAAGATTTTGATTTTCTGGATAGATTGGCTCAATGGTTAAAGGAACGCTAGCTTCCTCTGCCTTCACATATATACTAACTAATGGAGATGCCTTTCCAAATATGAGTATTAAAAATAAAATACGAAACACTTTCATGCTTGTACCTCCCTATCGTTGGCTTATTTTAACCAAGTTAGAGAATTTTCATTAGAGTAGAAAAAGAAAAAACAATATCGATTGAACATGTCTTCCTTATCTTTGAATATTTAATGCTAAAAAGGGATTAATAATAAATCGAGTAGGAGGGAGTGATTAACTCCCGACCTCTCACACCACCGTACATACGGTCCCGTATACGGCGGTTCAATAACTTAAGTATCGACGTTCATATAAATGGTTAAGGTCTTTTAGACCCCATTTAATGAGCGTCTTTATTTTAATTGCCGTATGAAGCGTTTCACAGCCCGACATCCTCCAATAACCCTTTCGGGTATTAGCTACTTTCAAAGCCTCTTCATGTTTGATGCCTAATCTCCTTAGTTGCGCATAACGTGTTTTGACCTTTTTCCATCTTTTCCATATAATCTGTCTTAATCGATGATTCAACCATTGTGCAATATCTTTAATAAACCTCTTCATCAAGCTAATCCCATAGTAATTTATCCAACCAACAGTCGCTTGGTTAATTGCTTTGGCTATTTCCTCAAACTTACCTGGGCGATTTCGTCTGGTTAGGGATTTTAATTTAACTTTAAATCTCTTTTTGGCTGCCTGGTGCGGTCTACAACTAACACCTTTAGAAGTAGAGTGTATGCAAAAACCTAGAAATTTCAATTTTGTTGGACTTCCAATTTGGCTCTTAGTGCTGTTAACCGTCAGTTTCAAATCTTTCTCTAGAAAGTTAGAGATACTTTCTAGTACCCGTTGCCCAGCTCGATTGCTTTTAACATAAACGCAGAAGTCATCCGCAAAGCGCACAAACTTGTGTCCACGTTTCTCTAATTCCTTATCTAGTTGATTTAAGTAGACGTTACTCAATATTGGCGAAAGAACGCCGCCTTGAGGAGCACCAGAATCCGTTGATTTTGTTAGTCCATTTTCAAGGATTCCACTCTTAAGAAATTTCCAAATTAGCTTTAGGACTATATTGTCTTGTATAAATACCTTTAGGTATTCCATCAACTTCTGGTGATTTATGGTGTCGAAGTAACTCTTTAAGTCACAGTCTACAACCACTTTATATCCTTGTTCGTAATAGTTGATGGATTGCTCAATGGCTTGATGTTGGTTTCTGTTGGGTCTAAATCCATAGCTCATTTCTGAGAAATGAGGGTCGATTATCCCACCGATTACTTGATAGATTGCTTGTTGGACCATACGATCCCTTACACATGGAATGCCTAACTTACGTTTAGACCCATCTGGTTTGGGAATTTCAACACGTTTAACAGGTAAAGGTTTATAAGTGCCATCCTTCAATTTTCTTTTCAATTGCTTGTGGTATTTACTTACATGACCAAAAAGTTCATTTACTGTCATCCCATCAATACCGGGTGCACCTTTATTTGCCTTGACCTTCTCACATGCTCTAAGTAGATTATTATCATCAATTATTCTGTCAATTAAGTCGATACCATCTTGTCGTCTTGCTTCTTTAAGGACAGTACTGCACACTTTTGCATACTCTTCAGTTTCCAACTTATCTCTTTGCAAATAGCCATTTTCCAATGTATTCTGTGGTCTTTGCACTGTCTTCACCTCCGCATTTCTTCAAGATTGTTATTGTTCAGCCCTTCATTCCAAAGGAACTACTATGGCTTCTGCTGACTTCTTACAATTCAGTTTGTCATCACTGACCAACTTGTTCCTGTGAGATATTCCATCTCTCTTGTCGGGAACCCTTGTAAGACCTCCCCGGGTAAGAGCTATAACCTTCCTCCCATGTAACTGCTATATTTACTGTATGGGACTCGTGCAGTATTGGACTTTGTTTTGTTGTGCAAACTCGTCCATCCCAATTCAGCCTTATATATAGTTTCTGTCCGTCAGTTCGGGATTTTGCCTCCGGCTTCCTTCAGATTCCACCTCACGATGGACACCCTTGCCATTAGCTAACAGTTCCTACTGCCAAGCCTGTAGTGGACTTTCACCACCAAGTTATAGCCCATGCCGGGCGCACACAAAAAAACCATGCCTTATTAGACATGGTCACATTAGGAATTCGCTTATATCATGGTCCAGTTGTAACAGTTACTGAAATTGTTGAAGTGTATGTTCCTGCTTTAACATCTTTTGGTTGAAGAGTTAACGTTAAATTGTTTGCATCTACATTATACGTACCCATGCCGCCGCCTTCAGCAGCAGAAAGAATTTTCACACCAGTAGAACTATCTATTTTACCACTTGCTTTAGAAATGGTAGCTAACTCACTAGCTCCGGTATCCGCAGTCACTGTTGGAAGATCGATATCAATTGAATTGGTTGGTAATGTTAATCCATTAGCTGAATCCGTAAATTGATCAGCTTTCACCACAACGTTCCATCCATCTCCGGTTCCTGTTGCGTCAATTACAGTAAATGCACTAACAGCAGCAGTACTATTTTGAACTTGTCCATTAAGAGTTACAGAGCCAAAGTTATCAACACTTGGTTGAGTACCAAATGATAATGAACCACCTTCGATTGCTGTTGTAGCAGCAAATGCTGATTGTCCACCAACCAATGCGGAACCTATAATTGCTAAAGTAGAAACAGTTGCAAATAATTTTTTAATCATTGAATTTCCTCCTTTAGACTGTTTGTTTAATTTATTTGAAATAAGCACGTTATTTTTATCCATTAAAAAAATCCCTCCAACACAAATTTTTTGAATCGGAAGAATCTTGAATTTCAACTCATAACACGAGTATCATTCTCCATCCTTCAGCAGCTCAGCCACCATGGTGATTCTCACGTTTAGGTCTGTAACTTTGCGTCCCAATTTTTCAACTGGTTTGCCTTTGTTGCAGAATGAGAACGATTTTGACTCTCTGTATTTATGTCGATTATCGTCGTCCATCACTCTCTGAAACTAACTATACTCTGGATATGAAAAAAGAGATAGATATAAAATTTTTCCAGAATAGTAATTAACTCGAACTAATGTGAAAAAATATACCTAAATAAGCATTTATAATATATTAATATAATTACAAAAAAAGAGAAGTAATACAATAATTGATTAAATATTAGGACATTAAAAGCTCACCTTTATGTCGGTGAGCTTTCTTCAGATATTACATTATTGGTTTAACCATTAATCCTAATTTACTTATTACTATTACTTCCTAATCAGACCCTCATTCTTCTTCAAAACACCTGGATTAGCAATAAACTCTGGCTCCTCTCCATTTAAGAAATTAATAACATTTTGTGCAACAGTAGTCGCCATAATATAATTACTTTCCCTTGTTGTTCCACCTACATGTGGGGTGAGTAGGACATTGGATAAGCTTAATAATTTGTTGTCTTTTGATATTGGCTCCACTTCATAGACATCAAGGGCAGCTCCTGCGATTTTATTGGCTGATAAAACCGTGTATAAATCCTCTTGATTAATGACAGCACCTCTTGCTGTGTTAATGATATATGCTGTTGGTTTCATCAAGGAAAATAACGCATTATCAATGAAATATTTCGTTTCTTCATTTAATGGAATATGTATAGATATAAAGTCAGACTCAGCAAATACTTTTTTGATATCGTCGGTAATTTCCACTTCTAGATCATTCGCTTTTTTCTGTTTAGTAGGCCTAACCTCTCTTACCCAAGCTTCTACCTTCATATCTAACCCATACACTAATCGCTTTGCTACCTCTTGTGCAATGCTCCCGAAACCTATTAGCCCTACTTTCTTCCCCTTTAATTCTTGGGTACTTATTCGATTCCTCGAATCAAAGTTTCCTTTTTCCATTTCTTTATGAAAGTTTAGAAGGGACTTACTTAATGCCATGATAAACATTACGGTATGCTCTGCAGTGGAAACTTTATTTACGGAAGGTGCATGCAATACTGGAATCCCTACCTTTGTGGCATATGCAACATCAATATTATCAAGCCCAACTCCTGCTCCAGAAATCACTTTTAAATGAGGATTAGCTTCAATTACTTCTTTTTCTATTCGTGCAGGCGCTCTTAAAACTACTGCATCCACATCTTTAACTAATTCACATAAATTTTCCATACTATAATCATCTGTTCTTATAACCTCTGCCTTATTGTTTAAGATTTTCTCAGCTGCTTCATGATACATGGGTAATATTTGCAGCACTTTAGGTTTTGACATCCGCCATACCTCCTCATTATTAGCTGGTTTATATTTTCCTGTGGAATAATAAAGAAATTAGCTTTCCTTGCATTTGGAGCTAGTGTTAACTCTATTTTCTTTTCTTGTTCATTTTATCAAACTATTTTGTCATTTATCGAAAAGAATCAAACAAAGTTCTTCTTTCTCCAAAAAAACAGGTACTTTCTCATTCGAAAGTACCTGTTTTAAAGAAAAGATATATTTCATTAATTATGCGTAGCATGCTTTGGTGTATTCACTTTTAAAGGAGCTTTTCGCACTAATATAAAGTAGGATAAGAAAGCTAATAAGCTTGATGCGAAGATGATAACTCCCATCGGTAGAGCAGTATATTCTCCTCCAATTCCTACTAATGGTGCAGTTAATGAACCTAGTAAAAACGGTAATAAGCCTAATAATGCAGATGCACTTCCTGCCATATGTCCCTTTGTTTCCATTGCTAAAGAGAAGGATGATGTACCAATTATACTGATAGAAGTGACGAATAGGAAAATTGGGATTGCAACAGCTAGTAATGGTGCATGTAATAAAATCGCAATTACTAACAGAATAGAAGCGGACATAGAAAGAACTAAACCACTTTTCAAGAAGGTTTTCTCCGAAAATCTAGATAATCGACCAACAATTTGTGTTCCAATAATTAAGCCAACCCCGTTTATTCCAAACAATAAACTAAAGACTTGAGGGGAAACGCCATAAATATTTTGGTAAACAAAAGAAATACCAGATACATAGGCAAAGATTCCTGCTGTGGTAAAGCCTTGTGTAAATGCATAACCGGCAAATTCACGGTCTTTTAATAAGGAACCGAAATTCATGACTACTTGTTTCATATTACTTGGTACACGTTTTTCAGTTGGTAACGTTTCTTCTAGTTTAAAGGAAACGACTACCGTCAAAATGGCGCCAACACATGTTAAAACAAGAAAAACCACTTTCCAATTTGCAAAGGAAAGAATAGCCCCGCCGATAATTGGCGCCACAATTGGTCCAAGGTTTCCAATCAACATCAATGTAGCAAAAAACTTTGTTAGTTCTCTTCCACTATAAAGATCTCGAACAACAGCTCTTGAAATAACAAGACCACCTGCCGCTGCAAATCCTTGTATGAATCGTGAAACAATCAACATATAGATATTTGGCGCTACCGCACAGACTAATGAAGATAATAAATATAAACCGAGAAAAATAAGCAATGGTTTTCGACGGCCCTGTACATCACTCATTGGCCCAATAATTAACTGGCCTAAACCTAATCCTAATAAGCAAGTCGTTAAACTAACTTGCACAAGAGAGGCACTCGTGTGAAATTCCTCAACAATCGTTGGAAACGCAGGTAAATATGTATCGATTGTAAATGGACCTAATAGGGATAATGATCCCAACAGAAAAGCAATTTGTAGCCTTTTAGTATTGGATATTGTGTTCAATTTTCTATCGCCTTCCTACAATAAATTTTCTATATCCTTTCGAATATGAACCAAAAAAAATGCTTCTTTCAAAGAAGGAAGCATTTGTTGCTTTACATATTGTATTACGAATCTTGAAATATTTCACTACTTATGCACTTATTTTTTTCATATTTTTTGGGACAGGGGGTCAGACCCCTTGTCCCATCTTATCCTAATTTACGTAGCGACATATTATTTATTTTTTTGTTCTTATAGCTCATTTTTAAAGAGAATGGTATGAGCAGTAATATTATTATACTCATAATTAAAAAGGATTGTTGTATTGATAATATACCAGCTTCTTGTTCCGACATATGCTCCATATATATAATCCGCCTAGTTTCAAAAAACATAGAAAACAACACAATTGTTATCGCTCCAATAAGTTGTCTTATTACGTTATTCATTGACATTGCCCGAGATACTTGGAATTCAGGTAATGCATTTAATCCTGCTGTAGTAGCTGGTGTGTTTATAAACCCTATACCAAATCCCCTAATTATTAATAAGGTAATTAATAACATCTCACTAATATTACCAGCAGTTAGACCTAAAATGAAGGTTACACTTGATAACAGTAATATACCTAGTGGCAAAATAAATCTTACACCACTTCGATCTAATATTTTCCCACCTATCGTCATTGCTATGCCCATCACAATTCCTTGTGGAAATAAGATAAAACCTGTTGCCAGAGCGCTAAAATGGAGAACTTCTTGTAAAAGTAAAGGTAATAATAATACACCACTAAAAAGACTAGCCGTACAAACTGCTACAATGATGGTACTATTAGTAAAAATGGAATTTCTAAATATTCTCAAGTCGATTAAGGGAAACTTTGTATGTAATTCAGTATAGATAAATAATACAAATCCAATACATCCTACTAAAATTAGACATATAGTCAACCAATTATTTTCTGTAAAGCCATAAGGAATTCTATTAATCCCTAACGTTAAGCATACAATACCTAAGGTAATACATAAAAATCCCATCATATCAAACTTAAGCTTCTTTTTCTGCCACTTTTCTTTAATAAAGTAACTAGTTGCAAAGATGCAAATAATGCTTGTAGGAATATTCATTGCAAATAGCATTTTCCAAGAGCTATACTCTAAAATTAATCCCCCGATTGTTGGTCCTATAGCAGGTGCCATCATCGCTGCAACACCCCATATTCCTGTAGCAAATCCTCTTTCCTCTTTCGGAAAATAACTAAATAATATGGAAATGCTCAAGGGCATTACAAGACCGCCACCAATTCCCTGAACCACTCGAAACATAACTAATGATGGAAAGTCCCAAGCGATAGTTCCTAATAAGGATCCACATAAAAACAATAACATACCAAGTATATATACTAGCTTTCGAGTAAATAAATCAGCAATATACCCGGATAATGTCATTGTTACCATCATGGGTATCATAAAACCAACAATTACATTTTGTGCCTCCGTTGCATTAATATCAAACATATGCATAAAAGACGGAATAGAAATATTTAATATACTGTTATTTAATATTACACTGAATGAACCTAATAGCATGGCAATCAAAACGCCATGCTTAGTCTTTCTAGTTTCTACATTCGTTTCCTCATCCAAACTGCTCTTCCTTTCATTTGCTTGCTAGAATCACCCTTCCCAAAGTACTTCATTAGGCAGGACTTTATAATATTCTTCTTGTTGCTCAAATACTGAACCTATTGATAAAACTTCACCTTCAGAATAAGGAGAACCTATAATTTGAAGGCCAATTGGCAGATTTTCTTTTGAAAAACCACATGGCAATGACAAAGCAGGTAAACCTAAAATATTCGCAATAAAAGTAAATTTTCCACGCCAGAATGAAACCTCTTTTTCATATAATTCTATTTCAGGAGCTACATCAGGAAACGTTGGTGTCAAAATAACATCTACTTTATTAAATATCTCCTTAAATTCTTGCGATATCTTTTTTCTATACCTTTGTGCTTGAATATACGATTCAGCTGTATAGAATTGCCCTATTTCAAAAGCTGGTCTTAAATCAGGACCATAACCATCTGCTTTCCCCTCAAGATTATGCATATGAAAGGAGTACGCTTCAGAGGTTAAAATTGTACTATGTGCCTCTCTTAATCTATTCAAGTTAGGTATTTCTAAAGGTATAATTTCAGCACCATAATATTCAAAAGTTTTTAAGGCCTTTTTGAAAAAAGTTGCTGTATCCTCATGGAGAGAATCAAAGATATACGAAACTGGAACTCCTAGCTTTTTCCCCTTTAAGCTTTCATTTTTATTAAATCCATTGATATTCCATTTTGAATGTTTATAGGATGATTCATCTTTTACATCATATCCTGAAATAGCTTCTAGAAGAATTGCGGCATCTTCACATGTTCTAGTTAAGGGACCAATATGATCTAATGTCCAAGATAGGGGAGTTACACCATGTCGGCTAACTCTACCATAAGTTGGTTTTAGACCAACAACACCACATAAACTAGCAGGCATGCGAATAGACCCACCTGTATCTGTCCCTATAGAGGCAAGCCCGAATCCAGCTTGAACCCCTGATCCAGAGCCAGAACTTGATCCGCCAGGTACTCTATTTAAATCCCAAGGGTTTTTCGTCCATCCATAGTGCGGATGTGGGCCCTTATAGGCAAATTCATGTAAATGAGCTTTCCCTATGATAACACCACCTGATTCTAGTAATTTTTTTGTTACTGTTGCATGAGTAGCTGGAATATATTCAGGATTAACTCTTGAGCCATTTGTCATTGGTATATTTGCATAAGCAATGATATCTTTTAGGGAAATAGGAATTCCATGTAATGGACCTTTGTAGTCCCCATTTATAATATCTTTTTCCGCATTTTCTGCTTGTTTCTCTGCAATGTCTGTCATTAAGGTAATAAAAGTATTTAGTTTACTTTCATATTTATTAATTCTTTTAAGCATATTTTTTAATAATTCTACAGGTGATAATTCTTTACTTTTTAACTGCTCACCAATACTTGCAATAGTCATTAATTGAACGGTTTCCATTTTCTAATTCCCTCTTTCTAAATGGATTCTATTAAAAAACTATGCTTTCCATTACATACTAATGGAAAGCATTTTCTTCTTACTCTGGAGAATACACAGGTGCTGGCTCTAAGGCTAATGGAAATTCTTTTGAAACTTCTCTAAGACCATCAAGTACAGGTTGTAATCCTATTGCGTAAACTTCTAATTGTTTTTCTAAGGCTGGATCAAACGTTCTACCATTTATTTCAACACTGATATTCTTTAATAATTCTAGATTCATTTATAACACGCTCCCTATTTTAAATAGACTATTAAACCATTGATTTTAACTTAGACCAGTAATTAATTATTTCAGTTGTCTCCAATGCCATTCCAAAATTATTTTGAATATTAGCAAATGTAGCTTCATGTAATGCCGGAATATACCCAGCACTAGCATCCTTAACTACTGTTACATGGTAATCGAGCATAAATCCGTCTCTTGCTGTTGATTCTACACAAACATTAGTAGCAACCCCAGTTAAGATAATAGATTTGCAATTTAAATTTCGTAAAATCATATCTAAATCTGTCCCTATGAATCCACTATACCGATGTTTTTCTACAATGATATCCTCTTCTCTTGGAGACACTTTATAAAATTCTGTTCCCCAGGATCCCTTTTTGCAAATATCTAATGGGTCCGTATATCCTGCTGGTCTTGGACGATTAGTCCATGCATCTGATATCGTATGTTCATCTTGTGTCATTTGAATAAAAACAATGGGGATATTTATTTCTCTCGCATTCTCCATTAATAATTCTACCTGTGGAATAATTTCTTGAGCTCCCGTTACATCACGCCCCATTTTAGAACAGGCACCTTCTTCATGACAAAAATCATTTTGAATATCTACTAAAATTAGCACAGTTTCATTTGGATTTAGATATTGCTTCATAATTAATCCTCCTTATTATCTTTATTTCTACTTAAAGTAGTACTTTTTCTCTCGAGCTGCTTTCATATAAAATACATGATACTTTTTGTCCTGTTCTTATTTCTATTTCTGGTGGGTACATGTTTGAACATTGTTTAATCGCATGAGGACATCTTGTTCTAAATCTGCAACCCGATGGTGGATTCATCGGACTTGGTAACTCTCCTGTAATAGGTGAATTATTTAATGTAGACACTCCTACTTCCATAGATGGAACAGAATTTAATAATGCTCTTGTATAAGGATGACTTGGTGTTTCATATATTTGATTAGCAATACCTTTTTCTACTACTTTCCCTAAATACATGACCATTACTTCATCACTTATATATTCCACTACATTTAAATCATGTGAAATAAACACTAAAGATAAAGAAAATTCAGTCTTTAATTCTTGCAATAAATTCAGGACTTGTGCTTGTACAGACTTATCTAAAGCCGAAACCGCCTCATCTGCAATAATAATTTCTGGCTCTAAAACCAGAGCTCTTGCAATAGCTACACGTTGCCTTTGCCCACCACTTAAACTACTCGGATATCGCGTTGCGTATGATCTCGGTAATCCAACTGCCTCTAGATAATAATTTGCTTTTTTTCTCGCTTCCTGCTTAGAGACTCCATTTTCCCATAAACTAAATGCAACATTATCTATTATTGTTAACTTCGGATTTATCGAGGAATAAGGATTTTGAAACACCATTTGTATTTTTTTTCGAACACTTTGTAACTCCGCTCCAGATAAAGTCAGGATATCTTTTCCTCTAAAAAGGACTTTGCCTTGATCTGGTTCTATAAGCCGCATTATTAATCTAGCCAATGTTGATTTTCCACAACCCGATTCTCCTACTATTCCAATTGTTGATTGTTCTTTTAAGGAAAACGATACATCATGTACTGCTGATATAGCTCCCTTAGTCTTACCTAACCACCCCTTAATTGGAAATGTTTTCTTAAGTTCCACTGCTTCAAGTATTGCTCCCAATATTCTCACCTCTATTATTCTTTGATTTCTAATGCATCCCTCAATCCATCTGACACTAAATTAATTGCTAGGGCCGTAATAAAAATAAATAACCCTGGGATGATAGTTAGTAGGGGATTTATAAATATTTGTTGTTTCAAATTATTTAACATAATTCCCCATTCAGGATTTGGTGGAGATACACCCAAACCTAAGAAACTTAGACCGGACGCAAGAACAAGACTTATACTAATCTGTGTTGTACAATACACAAATAATCTACTGAATACATTCATAATGATGTGATAACGGATTATGGAGAAATTTCTTGCTCCACTTGATTTTGCAGCTTCTATAAATTCTTCTTCCCTCACCCCCTTTACTGCTGATTCTGCTATTCTAGCTACTGGGGGAATAAAAACGATAGAAATAGCAATAATTATATTATTTATTCCTTGTCCTAGTGCAGCAGAAATACCAATTGCTAGCAATATAGCCGGAAAAGCATAAAATATATCGAGTGTTCGCATAATGATGGTATTTAAAACGCCCCCAAAGTATCCTGCTACAATACCGAGAAAACTACCAATGAAACCAGCAATTAGTACAGGAACAATACCAGCTAGCAAACTAAGCCTTCCTCCATATAGGATTCTCGTTAACATATCTCTTCCTTGTTCATCTGTTCCTAAAATATGACCTTCTGAACCTATCACTAGCAATCTATCCGTAATCTCTCCTTCAAGAGGATCATATTGTGCTATTAATGGAGCTAAAAGGCAGGAAAAAATTATAATCAGTAAAACTATAAATGAAACAAAAGCAATACGATTCTTACAAAAAACCCTTATTACTTTTTTTGTTGTAGAATCCTCTTTTTCTTTTCTCGTTAAAATTGTTGTAGCAGTATTAATACGTTCAGTATTTTCTGTTATCATTTTTCTCCCTCCTTATGCTTGGCGTATTCTTGGATCAACAACAGCATGTAAAATATCAACGATAAGATTGATTAATACAAATAAAATACTTATTACTAGTACTCCTGCCTGAATAATAGGAAAATCCCTTTGACTTATCCCTTGATAGATTAACTGTCCTACTCCTGGCCAGGAAAATACTGTTTCAACCAATACAGACCCACCTATCAAATACCCTACTTGTAATCCTGCTACAGTTAAAATCGTTGGCGTACAATTTTTCAATACATGCATTAAGATAATAAAAGAACCTGCTCCTTTTGCTTGTAAAGTAATGATAAAATCCTTTTGCAAGAGATCTACTACTGAACTTCTAATCATTCTTGTCATTACTCCTAAAGTAGTCATTCCTACTGCTATGGCAGGTAGTATTAAATGAGTAATTGTATCACTTATGCCTCCCCCTCCAATACCTTTCATTCCTGCTGAAGGGAGCCAACCCAACATAACAGAAAAAATTCCTATTAAAATAAGTGCTGCCCAAAAGTTTGGAATACTTACACCTGTAAGACCAATAATATTACCGAGAGAAGCTATCCATGATTTAGGATGATAAGCACTATAAACTCCAATTATCAAACTCAAACTGAAAGCAAAAACTGCTGCTCCAAAGGCTAATATAAAGGTATTTCCCAATGCATCAAATAATAAATCATTAACCGCTAACTGTTTAATAATAGACCTCCCGAAATCTCCTTGTAGGGTATTACCTATCCAACTAAAATACTGAACGACCAAAGACTTATCTAACCCTAGTTCTTGTTCAATTCTCTGACGGTCCTCTTCAGTTGCATCAGGTGAAAGCAACGAGTTTACAGGATCTCCTGGAACTATTTGTAGCATTAGAAATACAATAACAGTAACACCTAATAAAGTAGGAATCATGAGCAAGCATCTTTTCAGAATAAAACCAGCCATCTATTCACCTTCTTTTTATTATCTTTATAAATGTATCTTCAGTTATTCAATAGAAATAGTTTTTAAATCTGCAAACCATGATTGTGGTTGCACAAATCCTTTTACATTTTCTGATAACACTCTTAAATTTAGATCATGTACAACAAATATCCAAGGTGCATCATCAGCGACTATCTTTCCAGCTTCTTTTAAGTATTGATCCCTTTCAACTGTATCAAAGGTTTCACGAGCTTTCTGAATAACTTCATCTAATTCTTCATTCGAATATTCCATAATATTTGATCCATTTGGTATAAATGAACTTGTTGCAAAATAGCGGTCAAATACCCAAGGAGCAATTGGTGCTAAGGAAATATTATAAGCCCCTACTTCTCTATCATCTGGAAATCCAGCACGATACTCTGTAATTAATGTCTGCCACTCAATCGCTTCAATTTCCACATTAATTCCTACTTCTTTAAGATTTTTTTGAACAAATTCATTCATTTCTAATGGCCACATATTACCAGAACCACTAGTTGGTACAACAAAAGTTGTATCAAAACCATTAGGATATCCTGCTTCTTTTAGCAGTTCTTTTGCTTTTTCTGGATCATAAGTATATTGTGTAGCTTCTTCGTTATACCAAGGATGCCCCTCGTATAAAACTTGGGTAGCAGGTTTAGCAACACCATTTAATAAAGAGTTCGCTAAAGCATCGCGGTCAATAGCATAATTTGCTGCTTGTCTCACCCTTACATCATTCCATGGTTCTTCTTTCAGATTTAACAAATATGGCCAAATGTGTGGATAGTCATTTAATAATACTTGGAATCCCGATGACTTTAATTGGTCTATAGATTCTGTTGGAGGTATTTCTGCCCAGTTTACTTGGCCTGATTGTAATCCTGCTAATCTAGAAGAAGCATCTGGCATCGGCTTTAAGATAACTTGATCTACTTTCGGTATCTCACCCCAATAGGATTCATTTTTTTCCATCACCAACTCTTCCCCTTGACTCATGCTTACGAATTTAAATGGACCAGTCCCAGATGGGTGACTTACATAATCTTCCCCATATTCTTTTACTGCTTCCGTGCTAGGAATTAAAATAAACGTTAAATCATAGGGTAAAAAACTGTAGGGTTCCGTTGTTTTAATTTGAAAAGTATAATCATCAATTTTTTCGTAACTTTCTACATACTTTAAATAAGATAAAACTCCACCAGCAACACTTGCATTATAAAACTCTGAATCTGGATTACTTATTCTATCAAAGGCAAACACAACAGAATCAGCATTAAACGGGCTTCCATCATGGAATGTTACATTCTCACGTAAATGAAAAGTCCAAATAGTAGGATCCTCTTCAGATGTTTCCCATGACTCTGCTAATCCTGCAGTTATGTCTGCTGGTTGTTCACCTTGTGTTAAATCCCAACCTACTAAACCATCATATAGTTGGTGACCAACAAAACGATAACCTTCATACCCTTCCGTAGGTGTAGTATCAGGGCTTGGTATATTAGAAGCAGACATTGCAATTACTAAGCTTTGAGTTTCATTAGAACTTGTTGATTTATTCCCATTACATGCTGTTAAAATTACTACTGCAATCATTACCAGTAAGATACATCTAAAGTATGATTTAGTATTATTAGGCCTCATATGATTTCCCCTTTATTGTTTGAATCAGTTAAACATGTACGATTTCTTTCGGTAACCCAGTATTTTCATATAATAAACAAGCGACTTCACTATCATTCGGCAATTTTTTCAAGTTTGGATTTAATGTTCTACAGGAATCCATTACATTAGGGCATCTATCAGCAAAAGCACATCCCTTAGGCATATTTGTTATTAATGGTGGCTTTCCATGAATAGCTGTTAGTGTACCTTTCTGACCTTGCCTAGGAGTTGCTGCAATTAATCCTTTCGTGTACGGATGGTTGGGTCTAGAAATCACTTGTTTCGCTTTTCCATACTCTACGATTTTGCCAGCATACATAACTGCTATATCATCAGCCATCTCTGCAGCTACACCGATATCATGTGTTACTAATACAATTGACATCCCATATTCAGCTTGTATTTGTTTAAAAAGGTTAAGGATTTGTGCTTGAATCGTTACATCCAAAGCAGTAGTTGGCTCATCTGCTAGTAATATTTCTGGCTGACAAGATAGAGCCATCGAAATAACAGCACGTTGTCTCATACCTCCACTCATTTCATGTGGATATGCTTTTACTCGTTGTTCTGGAGAAGGAATTCCTACTTTTCGGAAAAGCTCTATAACTTGTGCTTTCGCTTCACTTCGCTTTATTTTTTGGTGAGATAGAATAGTTTCTTCTATTTGCTTTCCTACTTTGTAAAGCGGATCAAACGCTGACAGAGAATCTTGAAAGATCATTGCTATTCTATTTCCTCTTATAGATTGAATGTCTTTTCTAGTCTTTTTTAACAAATCCTCCCCCTGATATTTAATGGAACCTTCTATAACTGCTCCAGGAGGAGTTAAGCGTAAGATGGAACGCAATGTTACACTTTTACCGGAACCAGATTCACCAAGTATTACCAGAGTCTTCCCTCTCTCAACAGAGAGGTTGACTCCTCTAACGGCAGGTACTAGACCCTCCTTGGTAGCAAAATTAGTAACTAACTGCTCCATTTCTAACACCTTTTCCATTATAAAATCGCTCCTTCCAATTTTTAAACGACTACTCCTCTATCAGATTTAGCAACTTCATATGCTTTCTCAAATGAATTGGCTGCTCTGAACACCAATAACTCTTCAAATGGTCGACCTTGTAATTGTAATCCGATTGGTAATCCTGATTCTGTAAAACCACACGGAACAGAGATTGATGGGAAACCATTAAAGTTACTTGGAGAAGTTCTAGCAAGTACTCCTAAATCTCTTGGATTTATTTCTTTGTTTCCAAAAGTAATCGTTTCACAATTAATTGGAAATGCTGGAATAGCAGTAGTTGGTGCGAGTAGTAAATCAATAGTTTTATATACTTCATTCCAATTCTCTTTCGTTTTTTGTCTTAATCTTTGTGCCTGTATGTAAGCCCACGCTGGAGTGTATTGTCCCATTTCTAATCTAGTACGTATATTTGTACCATATTCTTCATATCGTTCCTTTAAGAAACTAGAATGATAACTATATGCTTCAGCTGTAGTAAGGATACTTTGAAGTTGAACTGACTCAGATAAAAACGGAAGTTCTACTTCTACAATGGTTGCCCCCATTTTTTTAAATAATGCTATGGATTCACGAACATTCTTATCTACTTCTGGATCTAAATTTTCAAAATAATATTCTTCGCAAATTCCAATTGTTACACCTTCTAAGGAAAGGTTATCTTCTGTAAATGCTTCAAAGTAATTTGGAACTTCTTTTTTTGATGAACTAGCATCCTTTGAATCATAACCAGCCATTACAGAAAGAACTGCAGCAGTATCCCATGTTGTTTTTGCCAAAGGACCTGCATGATCGAGAGACGAACTTAACGGTAATACTCCATTCCTACTTACTCTCCCATACGTTGCTTTGATTCCAACTACTCCACATAACGCTGCTGGTATCCTAATGGAACCACCTGTATCTGTACCTAATGAGAAAATAGAGCTTGATGCTGCTACAGTTGCTCCTGACCCACCACTAGATCCACCAGGAATCATGGCCGGATTCCACGGGTTACCAGTTGGCCCAAAATGTTCATTTTCATTCGTTCCTCCGTAAGCAAACTCATGTAAATTATTTTTACCTACCAAGATAGCTCCTGCGTTATTCAATTTTGATACAGAGGTCGCATCAAAATCTGGTACATAATTTGAAAGGATTTTAGAGCCAGCTGTTGTTTTAACTCCTTTGGTTGTATACAAATCTTTGGCTGAATATGGTATACCATGCAGTACTCCTTTATAATTTCCTTTTAATATTTCCTTTTCTGCAATTTTGGCTTTTTCTTTTGCACTATCCTCTAAAACGGTAATAAAAGCATTAATATTAGGCTCTGTTATCTCAATTCTCTTGATGCATTGATTGACTAACTCAACTGGCGATACCTCCTTATTCCTAATTAAAGGGGCTAACTCCTGAATTGTTTTTTTCATTAGATTTTCTTTCATTACATTCCCTCCGTTTTTAGAATATTCTGTTTCTTGTAATTACTATAATAAATTTTATGGTAATAGTGGTAATAGAAAAAAACTATGGATAACAATATTGAAAAATACTAAATTTTCTGATAAGTTATATGATAAGTATGCATAAATATACAAAAATACAATTTAATATTAATGAGAGGTGAAATGGATTGGATTTAAATTCGCTAGATTCTTTTATAACTATTGTTAGAGAAAAAAGCATTACAAAAGCATCTCATATGCTTCATATCACCCAGCCTGCTTTAACTTCAAAATTAAAAAAATTAGAAACTGAGGTAGGGGTCCAACTAGTTGAGAGAAGTAAAAAAGGAGTGGAGCTTACCATACCTGGAACCTCCTTTTTAGTGAAAGCTCTCAAGATGGTTCGGGAGTTTGATTCAGGAAATATACTCGATCAAGACGGTGATTTTTTTCATTCTACGAATTTAAATAAAAATCTAAAAATAGGTATAACGAGACCACTTGCTACTTCCCTTTTGCCTGATATATTATCTAGTATTAATGAATTTGACCCAAACCTAAAATGCAATATCACTTCAGAATTAACAGATTTAGTATTGGATCTAGTCTTATTTGGCGAATTACATTTTGGAATTGTTTGTTATTGTAAGCCACAAGAAGAGCTTGAATTTATTCCTATTTATAAGGATGATATTGTCTTAATTGGTCCCAAAAGTGATTCAAATCCATTAGATAAAAAAAAATTAGTAAATAAACCTTTTATTCTTTTTAATAAATCTTTACCACTCAGACACGATGCAAATGAAATCCTACTAAATATGTTAGGTGAAATTCCTGAAAATATTCAAGAAGTAAATGATACCTATGCACTTATCAGCATGATTTCAAGTGGTCTAGGTTATAGTTTTCTCCCTTTATCCTTCATCTTAGATTTTGTTCAATTAAGAAATTTCAACAAAACAGATTCTTATGACATGCTTCCTTTCAAAATTACCAATCTAGGAAAATATTCACCACCAAGATATATACATATTGTTTATGCTAAAAATAGAAGTACTAATTTACCAATAGAAAGATTAGCCGAATATATCAAATCCTCTAGGGATAGACAGAAGAATATGTATATATCATAATAGTTATTGCTTTGTTCTCTAACAACATTAGAGAAAGATTTGCAGCTACCACAAACATAATTGCATTACGTCTTTGCTTATAAAACTCTATAAAAAAATAACAAATAGCCCTCCGTCTTAAGATGGAGGGGCTGATTTAAAATCATATAAAAGAAAGTTACGTTTTTTGCTTCGGAACCACAACAAATTCAAGCTCTTCCTTACGAACAAATTTCTTTATATTCGAAATAGATAAGTCACCTACTCTTTTTATAGATTCAAAGGTGGCTCCTCCAATATGCGGGGTCGCAACAATCTCCTTTCTTCCCGGTAAATCATTAATAGGTGGCTCTACCTCAAATACGTCTAATGCTGCACCTTTAATTTTTTTCTCCTCTAGCGCCTTGACTAAATCTATTTCGTTCACTAATGGACCACGAGATATATTGATGATGTAAGCAGTTGCTTTCATTAAACTTAATGTTTCACTATTAATCAAATGCCTATTTTTATCGTTTAAAGAAGTGGCAATAATAAGATAGTCAGCCGTTTTAAACAATTCTTCTTTATCTACAAATGTCATATTTAATGGGTCAGCTACCGTTTGATCTGGATAATTCGTGTATACTATTGTTTCCATATCAAACCCGATTGCACGTTTTGCGATTGCCTTCGCAATGGACCCAAAGCCTATGATACCTAGCTTCTTCTGATAAATTTCATTGCCCATTGACAATTCCCAGTGTCCTGATTTTATCTCTTGATCTTTTTTAGGAATATTTCTTGCAGCTGATAACATCAAACCGAACGCAAGATCAGCGGCTGATTGGGCATTTACACCAGGAGCATTTGTTACTAATATTCCTTTTTCATAGGCATAATCGACATCAATATTGTCATAGCCTGCTCCATATTTTATAATGTATTTTAAATTCGGGGCCGCTTCTATTACTTCGCTATCAATCTTCACTACTGCAACAATAATAATATCTATATCTTTAACTTCCTTTTTCAATTCCTCTTTCCCAATTCCATGATCGGTATATAATATTTTCACTTCACCTAATTGCTTTGCATCTTCTATAAATTTAGGATTTGCTTCATAGAAAGCATCTCTTAACATGATTAAAAGCTTCAAGTTTTTGACCTCCAGATAAACATATAGTATCTCCTAGTAGTTATTGCGATTGAATTTATGATTTGAATTTCACATTTCGAAATCTAATGATCTACATAACTGCCTTTTACTGTTAATTTTTCCAGCGCTTCTCCTAGTCGATCCATTGCCTCATCGATTTGCTTATACTCCGTTGAATAGGCCATGCGGAGATAACCCTCTCCATAGTTTCCAAACGCAGATCCAGGAACACAAGCAATCTGTGCTTCTCTTAAAAGAAAGGTCGCCAATTCCTTTGACGTCATGCCAATCCCCTTGAAAGAAGGGAAAACATAAAAGGCTCCTTTAGGAACAACACAACTAACATAATCTAATTCCTGTAACCTTTTAACTAATAATTGACGTCGTTTATCAAACTCTTGAACCATTTTAAAAACAGGTTCCTGAGTCCCCAAATAGGCAGCAACCGCGCCATATTGTGCAAACGAAGTAGCGCTAGAAGTATTATATTGATGCACTTTCATAATTGGTTTCATCAGCTTTTCAGGACCAGCTGCATAGCCTAATCTCCAGCCATCCATCGCATATGCCTTGGAAAAGCCGTTTATCGTAATTGTCCGCTCAAACATACCTGGAAATGTAGCAATGCTTATATGTTCTGCATCTTCATAAATTAATTTTTCATAGATTTCATCGGATAAGACTAATAGATTATGATTAATCGCAATGTCAGCCAATTCTTTTAAATAAGCCTCTGGCAATACTGCCCCTGTTGGATTATGAGGAGAATTTAAAAGAATCATTTTCGTTTTACTTGTTATCCTAGCTCTTACATCCTCTGGATTAAGTATAAAGTCCTCCTCTTCCCGTAAAGGAATCGACACGGATACCCCTCCAGCAAGCTCGACGATATATTGATATTCAAGCCAGGCAGGATCAGGGATCAACACTTCATCACCAGGATTAATAAATGCAAGAATCATGCTGACAATGGCTTCTTTACACCCAACTGAAACAACTATTTCTTTATTAGGATCAACATGTATCTTATTTTCCCTTTTTAGCTTGACTGCAATTGCTTCTCTTAATTCTTGAATACCGTTATTTGCTGTATAATGAACAAATCCCTCTTGCAATGCGGCATTTGCAGCTTCTTTAATATGTATTGGGGTATCAAAATCTGGTCTTCCTATTTCCATATGTGTAATATTTATCCCACTTTTTTGCATCGCATTTGCTTCATCAAAAATTTCTCTAATACTTGAAAAAGGAATATTGGTTAAACGGTTAGCTACAGACATGATAAGTTCCTCCATACGGTTTTAAATTTAGCTATTGATTTGATGGTTTTAAACAGATAGTCTAAAAACTATTACTCTATTGATGAGCCTCACTATTGGTTACATTCCTTTTCATATTAACTGGAAAGATACAGGTTCTGACCAATTCGTAACGATTACCTAATATATTCTGTTATCTGTTTTATCCAAGATGTTAATTTAGAAGGTCTTTAATTCTTGTTGTTTTTTATACAAACCATAACTTTATATGGGTTATAATAACCCTCTATTTACTGCTTGTAAATGTTATTTTTTTAATTTTTTTAAAATTCCAACTACAATACTCAACCAAATTCATTTATTTATATTGAAGCTTGAAATGTTATTCTCTATTACTATTTATAAAATTAACAGCAATTAATCTCGTATCTTTTCGGAATATCTCCCCATTTAGTAATCACCTATTCGCTTTCTTTTCTACATGTTATGAATTCTTGACAAGTGGGAAAAAAATATTAAGTATTTTTTGATGATGTTTGGATATTTTAATAAGGATACAAAACAATTCTAGTTGAGGTGAATTCCGTAATGGCAACAAATAGGCATAAGCTTTTTAATTTATTTATCATAATATGGAATCTATAACAGGAATGTCTAATAAAAATTCCTCTTAGATTGATCCTTCTTCTGTACCTATTTCCTATATGTATAAATTATTAATCTATTATTTTTAATCCTTATTTAAAGTTAAATAGTAGAATCGATAAGAAGGGTGTACCAGTTTGGTACACCCTTCTACATAGAGATATTACTATACAAAAACTTAAAATAATTTACCAATAGGATACAAATGGTAATTAAATTTCCTTACCTATCTTATATTATTAATTCGACAAATCTTCCCCATTCGATGCAATTACTTTCTTATACCAATGAAAAGACTTTTTCTTCGATCTTTTTAGGGTGCCATTCCCTTCATTGTCACGGTCCACATATATAAAGCCATAGCGTTTCTTCATTTCGCCTGTTCCAGCAGAAACTAGGTCAATACATCCCCAGCTTGTATATCCAAGAAGATCGACGCCATCTTCGTCCACAGCATCCTTCATTGCCTGAATATGGGAAGCTAAATAATCAATCCGATAATCATCTTCCACATATCCTGATTCATCTGGCACGTCAACTGCGCCAAGCCCATTCTCTACAATGAACAGTGGTTTTTGATAACGATCATATAGATCATTCATTGTAATACGCAGACCTAAAGGATCTATTTGCCATCCCCATTGACTCGCTTGAAGATATGGATTCTTTATCGTCGGGAACAAGTTACCTGCCGTCTTTTCCACATCAGAATCTTCAGCTGCTGCTACACGTGATGCATAATAAGAGAAAGAAATAAAATCAACAGTGTGTTTTTTCAAAACTTCCAAATCCTCAGAAGTCATTTCCACCTCAATTCCCTTCCTAGCTAGTTCTTTTAACGCATAGGCAGGATAAGCACCTTTGGATTGGACATCAATGAAAAAGTAATTTCCTCTATCCTTTTGCTTTGCTTCCCATACATCTTCTGGTCGGCAACTATAGGGATAGTAAGAAGCTGCTGCTAGCATACAACCGACTTTATTCTCAGGATCTATTTCATGTGCAATTTTTGTAGCTTCGGCGCTAGCTACAAGTTCATGATGAGCAGCCTGATATTTAACTTGCTCTTCGTTTTCACCTTCTTCAAAACAAAGCCCTGCTCCAAGAAATGGTGCATGGAGAATCATATTAATTTCATTGAAAGTCAGCCAATATTTAACCAATCCTTTATAACGAGTAAACAATACACTACATAAACGTTTATAAAAATGTATCAACTTACGATTTCGCCAGCCGCCATACTCCTCAATTAGATGCATAGGACAATCAAAGTGAGTGATGGTCACTAACGGTTCTATTCCATATTTATGACATTCTTTAAATAGATCTTCATAAAATCTGAGACCTTCTTCATTCGGCTCCGATTCATCACCTTTTGGAAATATACGGCTCCAAGCAATCGATAACCGATATGTCTTAAAGCCCATTTCACCAAATAAAGCAATATCTTCCTTATAATGATGATACATATCAATTGCCTCTTTGGCAGGATAAAAATAGCCTTCCTCAAAAGCAAACATTTTCTTTTTACCAGTTATTATACTTCTGCGATCTGGACCTGTCGGAATTACGTCCACATTCGCTAGCCCTCTTCCACCTTCAGCAAATCCACCTTCACATTGATTGGCAGCTGTAGCACCGCCCCATAAAAAATCTTTTCTAAATCCCATTTTGTCTCCTCCTACTACTTCATTACTTTTATGATTTCTTCCCCTAATTTAATTGGGCCATCATTTGCAGTTAGAATATCGCCTACTTCTGCTGAGTTTGTAATGACTACAGGGGTAATTGTCTTATATCCTTTAGCTTTAATACCTTCTAAATCAAACTGAATCAATTTGTCACCTATTTGAATGTTTTGTCCTTTTTGAACAAAATACTCATAGCCTTCACCATTCAGCTGCACCGTATCAATCCCTACATGAATTAATAATTCGATACCATCTTCACTTGTAATACCAATTGCATGTTTTGAATCAAACAATGCGCTTACTGTCCCATTAACAGGAGAAAGAACCGTACCTTCTGATGGTTCAATTGCTATACCTTGTCCCAAAATTTCTTCGGAAAACATTCCATCATCTACTTGCTTTAAGCTGTGTAATGTTCCTTGTAATGGCGCTACAATTGTTGCTCCACTAATATTTAATGTTGCATTTGGTGTTGTTTCCAATTCATTTGATTCAGATGCTTCTTCCGCAACCGGATCTTTATATAAAATTAATGTTGCTATAAATGTTACCACAATACTAATAACTGCTCCAATACATGCATAATAGAAGAAGCTTAACGTGTTATCCCCAATATAACTAGGTAATGTTAAAAGACCTGGCGAACCACCAGAGAAGTTACGCACTCTAAAAATACCCATAAATAGACCACCAGTTGCACCACCAATCATTGCTGCATATAGAGGTGTCTTAAATCGTAAGTTGATTCCGTAAAGAGCAGGTTCAGTAATACCAAACAGACCAGTTAATCCAGAAGAAAACGCCAATTGTTTAATCGTACTATCCTTTGATTTGATACCAACTCCAATTGCGGCAGCACCTTGACTGACATTGGAAGCAAGCATTCCTGGATATATCACTGTATCATAGCCTGTTGTCATACGATTATTTATTCCAATTGGAACAAGACCATAATGCGTACCTGTAGCTACAAGCAATGGACTAAATGTTCCTACTAATAATGGAACGATCCATGGACTCACAGATTCTAATGCAGTTATACCATTTGATATAGCATCACTAATTAAATAGCCAATCGGTCCTAATACTGCTAAACTAACAGTTCCTACTATAAAAATTGTAATCAATGGTTTACTAAAGAACTTAATTGCTTTAGGTGACACTTTGTCGGCAATAGGTTCAATGTAGGACATAAACCATACAGAAAGAATAATCGGGATAACAGAAGAAGAATAAGATACTGCCGAAATCGGTATTCCGATCAGTTTAATTGCTTCTCCAGTCTCCTTTGCTAATGTAACCATCGCAATAAAATTAGGATGTAGTAAAATTCCTCCAACCATCATGGCTAAATACATATTAGCCTTAAATTTTTGCGCTGAAGAAGCCGCTAGCAAAATGGGTAAGAAGTAGAAGGCAGCATCCGCCATAAAATTTATTATTTGATAACTTTGACTTTCCGTTGTTAAAAGATTAAATACTACCAATAGAGATAGAACAGCTTTTAACATCCCTGCTGCTGTAATGGCAGGAAGAATAGGAGTGAAAATTCCTGTAATTGTATCAATTACCTTTGCGAAAACAGAACGCTTATCTTCTTCTGTTCCTTTATCCCCGTCATTAGAAATATTGGTCTGGTTAATAATTTCTTTATAAACATTCCCAACATCACTTCCAATAATGACTTGATATTGTCCACCTTTATTCACCACTCCCATTACTCCCGGAGTTGTTTTTAAGCTTTTTTCATTTGTTTTTTGATCGTCCTTTAAATTAAAACGTAATCGTGTAGCACAATGCGTCAAACTTTTCACATTTCCCTCGCCGCCAACTTTATCAATGATTAATTTGGCCAACTCTTGATAGTTCATCTCGTTTTTCCTCCATTCTTATATAAACCTTAAAAATATTTGCCGTAGATTAAAAAGAATAAAAAAATACCTAAATGAACCCTCCCTACAAGTAGAGGTTTCATTTAGGTATAGCCTGCATTATCAGTAACAATCCTAATCACTGGTTATTCTTTTTATATGAATCGTCAGATAGATTAACTCATCTTCTTCTAAATCTCTTCCAAATTCTTTCTTAATATACTCCCTAATTTTCAAAGCACACGCGTATTCATTCGTATACTTTTCCTTCAGCATGAAAATAAAACTCGATGTTCCTGCATCATCCAATTTAACACCACTAAACATTCGTTGAAAGAAAAACTTCAAGTGGGTGATAAACCGTTCATAATTTAGGGAATATTCGTCTAAGTCAATTTTGAAATGGTACTTCACAATATTAAGGATATTTTGGATAACTTTTGCTATTTCAGATACTCGGCTTACTTCTCCCATATCAAGCTCCGCATTTACGATATGCAAAGCAATAAACCCGGCTTCATTCTCTGGCAAATCCACACCAAGTCTGTTTTTAACAATAGATAACGCTTCTTTTCCAATCAAGAACTCATGATTATAAAATCGTTTAATCTCCCAAAGAAGGGCATTCTTGATTTCCATTCCATTCTGATAGCGCTCTATCGCATAACTGATATGATCGGTTAATGTTAAGAAGACATTTTCACTTAGTTTTTTTCCTAGTGAAACCTTTGCAAAGCTAATAATTTCATTAGCTACCTGAATATGTTCCATCGGAATGGACGAAAGCATTTGGGTTAATTTATTGACACTCCACTCTTTTGAACTGAGATACATATTCTCAATCTTGGATTCATCAATAACGTCGCCAACCTTTTTCTTAAAGCCTAGCCCTTTACCCATCACGACAAGCTCTTGATTATCCTGATTCCTCGACAATACAATATTATTATTAATCACTTTTAATACATTCATAAGATAGTCCCTATTCTTTTATTTTCTTCATCTACAACAAAAAATAGGTATAGCCCACAATAAAGCGGTAACAATCCTTTAAAATCAGTCTAGCATAGGTAAATTCCACTGTCAATTTGATATTTCCTGAAGATTGAGTCAAGTTTTTGTGGGAGTTTTTTTTAGCTCCCTTT